>JBBRDW010000157.1:0-8554 GCA_038203525.1 Chitinophagales bacterium
ATGGCGTACTGCATATTTGCAGCAACCGCAACGGTAACTTTTTTATCGCTGTCTTTTGCAAAAACCGTAGGCCAAATAAGTATAAATAAAACTAAAAAGGCAACGCTTTTCATACTCAATTTTAGATAAAAGTAGGCTGTATTTTTTGAATCATTTTGTACCGGCCCTGGAAATAATTATTAAACATCGGTACAGCTTGCCCCGCCAAAGCCGTGGTCACATTATTGTACGTTTGCCAACGTACACAACTTACAAATATTTAAAGGAATTCGTTTATAACAGCATCATTTAAAAAGCTGTTTTTAATTCATTTCAGCAGCTTAATACAAAAACATAAATTTGTTGTTATGAAAAATAAGAGCGCAAGTGTCATTCTCCTTTTGTGCATCGGTATATTTTCTTTTGCACAGAAAAACAAAAATATTGTAGGTGCTGGAAAAATAATAGATCCTTATCATTATACCTCGGTTAAGTCGGTTACTTTCAGTAAAGCCACAGTGGCAAGTGCACACCCGCTGGCAAGCGAAGTTGGTGTAGCCATCATGAAAAAAGGCGGCAATGCTTTCGATGCAATGATTGCAACCCAGTTAACATTAGCAGTCGTTTACCCCGGTGCAGGAAATCTTGGCGGCGGCGGTTTTACCATCGCAAGAAAAAAAGACGGCAGCGTTGTAGCGCTCGATTACCGCGAAATGGCACCCGCCAAAGCTTCGAGAGATATGTACCTCGATAAAGACGGCAACCCGCAAAACAGTTTGTCAGAGGCGGGCCATCTATCTTGCGGCGTACCGGGTACGGTTGCAGGTTTATTTGCTACCGCCAAATATGCAAAACTTCCTTTTAAAGATTTAATTCAGCCCGCCATTGATATTGCAGAATACGGTTTTGTTATTACTGAGCATGAAGCCAATGGATTAAACGGTAACCGTAACGATTTTACTAATTTCAGCACCAAACCAACGGCTTTTGTTAAAGACCAGCAGTGGAAAGCAGGAGATACTTTAATACAACCCGAACTGGCCGAAACACTCAAACGCATCAGAGACAATGGCGCCAAAGGTTTTTACGAAGGCGAAACTGCAAGGTTTATTGTAGAAGAAATGCAGCGGGGCAACGGCCTTGTAACTTTTGATGACCTAAAAAAGTATACCGTTAAAGAACGCAAACCCATTTCCGTTGATTACCGTGGTTATACCGTAGTAAGTTTTCCGCCACCCAGCAGCGGCGGTATTTTGCTGGCCCAAATGCTGAAGATGATTGAAAAATTTCCGGTGGGCAGTTATGGTTTTCAATCAACAAAGAGTGTGCAGCTGATGATTGAAGCAGAACGCCGTGCGTATGCCGACAGGGCGCAGCATATGGGCGACCCCGACTACTGGAAAGTACCTCAGCAAACATTATTAAGCGATGCTTACCTGGCAGAACGGATGAAAGATTACGATCCCAACCAGGCATCAAAAAGTGTAGACATTAAAGCCGGCACAATACACGAAAGCGATCAGACAACACATATCAGCATCATTGATGGCGATGGAAATATGGTAGCCGTTACTACTACGCTTAACAACAGCTACGGCAGCAAAACTGTGGTAGGTGGGGCAGGATTTATTTTAAATGACGAAATGGATGATTTTAGCATAAAACCAGGCGTGCCCAATATGTACGGCGCTATAGGCGGCGAGGCAAACGCAATTGCACCCGGTAAAAGAATGCTTAGTTCCATGACGCCAACACTGGTTCTAAAAAGTGGCAAACCTTTTATGGTGGTGGGCACGCCGGGCGGTACAACCATTCCCACATCTGTGTTTCAGAGCATTGTGAATGTGGTTGATTTTAATATGAATGCAGATGATGCAGTTAACAAACCAAAATTTCATCACCAGTGGTTACCAGATGATGTAATCATTGAACCCACATTTCCCGCTGAAACAAAAGACGCATTAGAAAAAATGGGTTACACAATAAAAGGAGTTGGAGGCATTGGAAGAACAGAGTTGATAAAAATATTAAGTAACGGAAAACGCGAAGCCGCTGCAGATAAACGTGGCGATGATAGCGTGGCGGGTTATTAACCCCCAGCCTTTATGTAATTTAGTAATTTTTGTAGCCTGGCATTTATTTTCCATGGCATCGGCTGTTGCGTCGCACTCTTCTACATTTGAAAATAATTGCATCAGCAAACAAATGACCAATTTCGTTTGTGTTGAAAAAATTGGGTTGAATGGAACTTATAAACGCGCTGCTTTACTTACTAAAAGTACAAGAGTGCGACGCAAGGAAAGTTTAATAGATATTCATTTGCCGGGCTCATAATAATTACAATAAACTTTAACCAATGATAAATTTGGAAGAAGGATTTTTAAAAGATACCGATAAACGTTTACGCTACTATAAAGAACTGGGCGATAAAACTTTTGAGCAACTGGAAGATAAAGATTTTTTCTTTCGGGCTTCTGCAGAAAGCAACAGCATTGCAGTAATTGTTCAGCATTTGCATGGCAATATGATGAGCCGTTTCACAAACTTCTTAACAGAAGACGGAGAGAAAACCTGGCGCAAAAGAGATGCGGAATTTGAAGAAATTACTATTAATAAAGAAGCGGTTATTACTTTGTGGAATGAAGGCTGGCACTGTGTTTTAACCGCTATTGGTAATTTGCAGCCTGTAGATTTACAGAAAACAATTTATATACGAACCGAACCTTTATTTGTTTATGATGCCCTACTGCGGCAACTGGCGCATTACCCGCATCATGTGGGGCAGATTATTTTTATCGGCAAACTTATAAAAGATAAAAACTGGCAAACACTTAGCATTGCAAAAGGAACAAGCAACCAGTTTAATGAACAAATGGGCCTACAAAAAAATTAATATTAATGAAACCAGCAGCAATTATTTTTGACCTTGACGGAACCCTGATCGACAACAACAGTTATCACATTGAAGCTTGGAAAATTTTCTATAAAAGGCTTAACCGCACATGGAGCGATGAAGAGTATAAAACAGAATTCAACGGCAAAATAAACCGGGATATTTTCAATTATATTTTTCAAAAGGAATTAATGCCGGAAGAAATTAATGCCTTTACCGCCGAGAAAGAAGCACTGTACCGTGATTTATATTCCCCATATATAAGCCCGATAAATGGCCTTATTGAAGTATTAAAGGAAATACATGCTGCTTCAATAAAAATGGCCATTGCCACTTCGGGTTTGCCGGAAAATGTAAGGTTTATGTTTGACAATGTTCCCATTGAAAAATATTTTGAAAAAGTAGTAGACGCTACTTATGTAACCAGGGGTAAACCAAATCCTGAAATATTTTTAACGGCGGCTTCGTTTGTAGATGCCAATCCCACTCAATGCATTGCTTTTGAAGATTCTGTTGCGGGTGTGCAGTCCGCTAAATCTGCAGGCATGAAAGTGGTGGCATTAACTACCACACATACTCCGGAAGATCTTCACCTGGCGGATTTTATTATAAAAGATTATACCGAGGTAAATCTTGGCTCCCTGCTGCAATTGATAAGCACATGAGTTTACTTACGTTAAATGAACAGCCTGGCAGAACAGCCAATTTAAATGGAAAAGAATATCTTTTCTTTTCGGGTTACTCCTATTTGGCAATGCAGGATGTGCCGGAGTATGTTGAACTGGTAAAAGAAGGTATGGACAGATATGGCTGGCTTTTTCCATCCTCCCGCATTTCAAATACCCGTTTACAATTGTTTGAGGAATGTGAAGCATTGCTTTCGTCAATTACGGGTACGGAGGATACGTTGCTCGTCTCCTCTGGGTTTTTGGCTGGTAATATAGCAACCGAATTATGGAAAAATGAACTGATAAACCTTGCTCCCTCGCATCCGGCGATTGACAGAAATCATGCAGCAAATAATCAATTATCGGGCAAAGTCTTTGCGGTTGATTCCGTAAATGTGCTTACTGCTCAGATAACCAATTTTTCCTTCCTCCACCAAAGTGAAATTCAAAAGATTATAATCGCCGACGACTCACATGGGATTGGTATAATTGGCAAAAATGGAGAAGGGATTTCTTCTGCATTAAATGCATATAAAAATGCTTGCCCAATAATAAGTTATTCTTTATCTAAAGCTTATAATATTAATGCCGGTGCTGTTAGCTGCTCAAAGAATATTGCAGATATGTTGCGCAGGTTACCTCAGTATACGGCTGCTACGGCCCCTTCGCCGGCAATACTGCACGCTTTTGTTAAAGGGCAGCATTTATACCAGGTTCAATTACAAAAGCTCAAAAAAAATATATCTTTTTTTCAATCTTTAGTAGTGCATTTGAGTGCTGTTGTTTACCATGCAAAGCTGCCTGTTATAATATTACCGTCCGAGGCTGATGCAACCAAGTTGTTAGAAAAAAATATTATTGTTTCTTCTTTTGCTTATCCAGCTCCATCTGGTAAAAAATACAACCGGATAGTAATTAACGCCTCCCATACTTTTTCAGATCTTCAATATCTTGCCGCCAGCCTGAAAACTATTGTAGAACAATAATATTTTGGTTTTTTTGACCCCGGCAAAGGGTAATTTGGTCATCGTTCGTTGCGTCGTACTCTTGTGCAATATATCTCTATGCGGCAATACGCAGTATCGTCTGAATATTTGAAGCCTATATTTTCGGTGTGTATTTTAACCTTGCCTTTACAAACTTTAAATTTTTATTAAGAATTTTTCTCCATCTCAGTGCCAGCAAGGGTTTTAGAGGAATTCCGTGCGCCAAATTCAAAAATAGCTTACCGCTTATATTAACCATGTACGAAAACCTTCTTACTCATCATAAATCATTTCATAAAGTATGTTTAAGTAATAGTTTTGATTCATCAATTCAAAAAATATTTAACAACCAAAAATTTAAGAACATGAAAGCTTCAATCAACCTGCTGGCAAAAAAGGCTTCAGCAGTTATTCGCAAAAAAACCTCAGCTGTATTTTTAGCAGCAACTTTCATTACCGCAAGCGCATTTGCAAGTGGCGAAAAAACCAACCTCAAAGCAGCTATCAATCTGCAAAAAGAATTTAGCAATGCGCAAAATGTAGAATGGAAAACAACTCCCGATTACATTAAGGCTTCCTTTAAATGGAACGACCAAGATCTCCAGGTTTTTTACAACGAATCCGGCGAAACAATTGCCGTTTCCCGCAAGATCAGCGAAAACAATCTTCCATTGAAGGCACAACAAACCATAGAGAAAAAATACGCAGGGTATACGGTTAATGAAAGCATTGAATATACCAGTGAAAAAAACGGCCTATACTACTATGTATCTTTAGTGAAAGGCGATGCCAAACAAATTATTCAGGTTAGTACCGAAGGAGATATTACGTTGTTTAAATATTAATTAGACGCCGGTTAATTTAATAAGAAAGTCCCCGCATATATGCGGGGACTTTCTTATTAATACAAATAAATAGGACTCTTATTTAAACCTCTTTTTAAAATTAGGGTTACGATTTGCGTTGTTATTACTAGTCCCCCCTCTGTTATCTCTTGTAATATTTCTTTGGTCGCGACTGTCTCTGTTATTCCGCATATCCCGGCTATCACTTCGGTTATCCCTGCTGCGCAAATTATCCCTGCCATCACTGCGGCTATCACGGGTATTGCGGCTTGCAAAATTTTGTCGCCTTGCACCACCACCGCCACTGCGAAAATCATCACTCTCAAAACCAGGATTACGGTGCTTTATATAGGGTGTTGCACTAAATTCAAGTGCTCCGCCGGTTATTCTGTTCAGTTCACCGCGTATGGCATCATCATGCACCAGCTCTTTATGCCAGTTGCTGTAAGCGAGTTTCATGTAATAGGCAATAGTATTGGCAAAGCCATTCTTTTTTTCCTGATCTTCTTCACGCAAAGCTTTATCAATAACCAGTTCCAGATTTTTTCCAAGGTGAGAATATTTTGGGTGCCTTCTCGGGTAAGCCAAAGGATCAGGTTTACTTTTATAAGTAGCTTTCTCAGGTATCGGATAGGGGCTATCCACTTTCAGTTTAAAATCGCTTATAAAGAAAAGATGATCCCAAAGTTTATGCCTGAAGTCCTCAACATTTCTCAAATGCGGATTTAAAAAGCCCATCAGCTCAATTGCGAGCAGTGCTTGTTGCTGCCTTTTCACAGGATCCTCAATTGTTACTACGTATTCTACCATTTTTTGAATATGCCGCCCATATTCGCGCATTACAAGATGGTTTCTTGTTGTGTTGTATTCCATATCATTATCGGTCATATCTGCAAATGTACCAAAGGTTTTGCTTGTAAAAATATTTTTATGAGCCCGGCTGCAGACACATTCCGGAGCTTTTCTTGCGTCGCACTCTTGTACTTTTATATCACTGCGCAGCTACTCCGGCATAGCCAATTTTACCGATGGGGCGATTGCACCCTATTTTTTTAATTTTTAAAAAGCTTCATTGTTTTGCGGGTGCCCTTATCATCCGTAAGTGAAACAAAATACACTCCGGAGGCGAAACCAGATAACTCAAGCTTTATCCGGTTCTCTCCAATTATTGACCAGCCACGTATATGCTTCAATGTTTTGCCCGCTATCCCTGTAACCTCAATTGTAAAAGGCTGCTTCAACTTTGCGTTGAAAATAACAAAAGCCCTTTCTGCTGCCGGATTGGGAATTATTGAAACAAAACCCTGCTGCCCTGCCGAATAAGATTGTACCGTTGAAATATGATCAATATTACCGGTTTGGCTGTTTGCAACCAGGGGCTGGGCAACAACAACATCCACATATGTTCCGGAAGATGTGTCGCAGGCATTAAAACCTTTTGCAGTAACCCTGCCATTGGTCGATGCCCAGCTAACAATGATTGATGCAGTATTTTGTCCGAGGGTAATTTTTGCCCCATTAGTTACTGTCCAATAATACGATAATCCTGATACCGGCGATGAAACTGAATATATTAATCCAGTTGCAAGTTTTTCCACTGTCATCGGGCCGTTTATACTTTCCGGTTTCCTGGGCGCTGCTTTCAAAGTTTTTGTAGCCGGTGAACTGCTCCCACACCTGTTGACAGATCTTATACTTAATGTACCATTATTGAAGTTACCTGTTGTGTTTAACGAAGCTGAAGTAAGGCTTGCATTTGCAGATGCAACAATAATATTTGCGGGAGGTGTCCAAATATATGAAGTGGCATTTGCTACTGCGATGATTGAATATTCATAACTTCCGTTGCCACAAATACCGTTTGCATCAGCAGCATCTCCGGCTATTGCTCCTGGTGGTGATGGTACTTTAAGTGTTCCGTTTCGAACGGTATAATTTTTTTCAATACTGCAGCCCTTGGCATCAATAACCTTGTAGCTTTTTGTGCCGGAATTTACATTAAAAGTACCGGTACCAATATATGGCACATTTCCACCAGTAGCAGTAACCTTTAAAGTTGTACCGGAGTCCTTGCATACAATACTGCTGTCTAATGAAAAGATGATATCGAGTGGTTGGGGTTCGGTAATGTTATAGGTTGCAGTAGTTCTGCATCCGGCCTGTGAAGTAACCACAACCGTGTAATCTCCTGGCTTTAAACTCTCTATATCCTGTTCCGATGATTTGAAATAACCAATGGCAATACTCGTCCAGCTATAGGTAAAGGCTCCCGTACCACCTTCTGGCACAAGATCAATAATGCCATTTTTATTATTATTACAGGTGACATTGCTCACATTTGCAGATAGCACCGGGGTGCTGTAAATTACTGTACCAGTAAGATATGGTGACGCACCCACTATTAGAGTTCCTCCCTTTACCGGTACATTACCGCTGTATGTTCCTATAGCTGTACTAAGCATTTTAACATAAATGGTTTTACTGACAGAGGTACCGTAGTTACTGATTGTTAACGTGTCGCTGTAAGTGCTGTCATTACTTGTAGAAAACTGGAAACCGTTCAATGGGCCGATTTTTATACCGCCTCCACTTAAAAATGAACCTGTTAACTGAAATGATCCTGCTTTAGTGGTGCTATTCAAGCAAACTGTGTCAAAAGCGGGAACAGTACTAAAGAACAGTCCAATATTTGACTGATTTTCATCGGGCCGTGTAAGCTCCACAGTGCTGAAAACAATATCTTGATTGTTCACGCTCTTAATATAAAAATCGGACCCGTTTAAACCCCGATTTCTAAAGTTAGCATCCGGCAGCGTAATTGAAGCTTTTTTCCATAAACCGGAGTTGGTGCAGTCAACAATTAATTTCGATAGTTTGTTTGTACCCAGTTTAGAATCATAGTAAAGCCTCATGCTTCCGGTGCCACGGTCAAGATATACGATATCGATAATTACCGGGTAATTAATTTCAGTTATGCTATTATTCAAAAACGCCCTGTCCACATCAAAATATAAACCATCTTTTCCATTTGCAATATCAAGGCCCCTTGCATACTTTCCATACATACTGTTTGCATCGGAAGATGTTACATTCCAGTAACCTACACTGGTTGCATTGGGGGTAATCTGATGCAGGTCACGTTCATAATTGCCGGGCAGCAAATCCCACCCAACATCATTGGTG
>JBBRDW010000158.1:0-8245 GCA_038203525.1 Chitinophagales bacterium
CCAGGCATTGTCAAAATCAAATTTTACATCGAGTTTTGTATTAATAAGATCATTCACTTTTGGAGCTTCTGCCTGGTATATTTTTCTCCAGGCAGCATTTTTATCCGATTTTACAATAATCTCCTGCGCCTGAACAATACCTGCAATACCTATAGCAAAGACAGTCAAAATTTTTTTCATCACTAATTATTAGGGCGCAAAAATAGTTGACGCATTTTCAGCATAAATAAAAATGTTACCAATGGCTGCCATCTTTATAATTTTTTTGTGATATAGTAAATTTTATGAGCCCGGCATTTAGTCAAAAATTAGGCTTCGTTGCGTCGCACTCTTGTGCGTTCAGAACAATGCTGAGCAATTGTCTGAACCAGGATTTGGGAGGATTTTATAGATTAAACAGATTCGCTGAATAAATACATAGAATCCTTTAAATTTTGCCAAATCCTTGTTCATACTTCTTCCTTCAGTACAAGAGTGCGACGCAAGGAACGATGCTATTAAATACCGTAGCCGGGTCAATAATAATAATTCGCAGCTTTAACCTGCACTCCTGAAAAATGGTGCGGTTATTGACATAGTGGCTTTTGTATCAGGCTTATTTTTTTACAGTAGTTTTGTTCAAAATATTCAGCAAAATGAATAAAGTTTTTAAAGCAGGTTTACTGGTTAGCTTTTTTTTGATTGTTACCGGTATGCTTCACGGATATGCGCAGCAGAATCATTTTGTATATGTTCAGTCCGATGATAAGCAACCGTTTTCTGCTGTTCTAGATGGCAAAACTTTTAATTCTTCGGCCATCGGCTATGTAATTATTCCCAAACTGGTTGATGGTAAATACCAGCTTACCATCAGCTTTCCCAGTAAAAAATTTCCTGATCAGCAGTTTAGTTTTGAAATAAGTAAAGCAGATATAGGTTTTGCATTAAAAAATTATGGAGCAAAAGGGTGGGGGCTTTTTAATTATCAATCACTCGATTTAACCATGTCGGCCAGGCAGGTTCAAGAAGCTGCAGGCTCAAATGCTTTCAGTAATATGCTTGCCGATGCGGTAAACGATACCTCGCTTATAACCCCGCTAACCGCTAAAGAAGAGGTAAAAAAAATGGCTGTTTTAAAAGAGACTGCAAAGGAAACAGATTCAGCCAGCCAGACTCAGGTGATAATTGTGCCTAAAGCCGGTGGTGCGGTGGCAGAAATAGATCCTGTTGCGGTTCCTGTTATACCCTCCCAAAATAAGGATTCCCAAACAGCTTCCGCAATTAACGGCACTGTACAAAAGATTGGCCAACAGGTAAGTGACACCGGAACCAATATGGTATTTGTAGAAAACGGCGCATCGGGAAAAGATACCGTCACCATTTTTGTGCCCCTGTTCAATGCGGTGGAAGTAAAACCAACTGATGCATTAACTTCAGTAAAAGCTGTACCGGATTCAGCCATTCTAACAAAAGAACCGGTAAAACCTGCGGTAGCTAAACAGGATGTAATTAATATGCCCGACACAGCAGCCGCAGGCACACAAATAAATAATCCATTTTATAATAATGCTGCGCCCCCGTCAGCAGTTGAAATAACAAATGTGGCTCCGGCTGAAGTAATTACCGATAAAAAAAATGATCAGCTACCACCGGTCGTTGAAACTGGAACAGCAGTGGCAGCAAGAAAGGAATGTAAAACAATGCTTGCAGATGCAGATTTTGAAAAACTCCGTAAAAAGCTTTTTGCCACTAGCGGCTATGATAAAATGATACAAGCCGCCGAGAAGTATTTGCAGGAAAAATGCATTACAACTGCGCAGGCAAAAACCCTAAGTGGCAATTTTCTTTCCGATGAATCTCGGTTCAACTTCTTTAATGTAGTTTATTCCCATGTTTCTGATCCAGCAGCATTTGCATCTTTGCAAAATCAACTGATAGACCCTGTATACAAAAACCGTTTTCAGGCTTTGCTTAAATAAAATACATGCACCGTTATTTTTTAGAACTTGCTTACAAAGGAACAAATTACAGCGGTTTCCAGGTTCAGCAAAATGCCAATACCATACAGGCAGAAGTTGAAAAGGCACTCGGTGTATTATTGGGTAAGCAGGTATCGTTAACAGGTTCTTCCCGCACAGATACCGGCGTTCATGCATTGCAGAATTTTTTTCATTTTGATACCGATATTCATATTGCGCAAAAAAGCATTTATAATCTAAATGCTATACTTCCAGCAGATATTGCAGCAAAGAATATTTATGCCGTAAGCAACGAAAGTCATTGTCGTTTTAATGCCATATCCCGGCAGTACAGGTATTTTGTTTATAAAGAAAAAAATCCGTTTTTGCGGCAGACCGCTTACTACTTTCCCTATACCTTAAATCTGGAAATGCTGCAACAGGCCGCATTGCTGTTGATGCAGCATACCGACTTTACTTCTTTTTCAAAACGCAGTACACAGGTTAAAAATTTCAACTGCATTATTACCAATTCAGTTTGGAGCGTGGAGGACGGCTGTCTTGTTTATAACATTACCGGAAACCGCTTTTTACGCGGTATGGTAAGAGGTTTGGTAGCCACCATGTTAAAAGCGGCGAGGGGCTTGCTAACGCTGGAACAGGTGAGCGAAATATTAGTTGCGAGAGATTCGCAATATGCCGATTTTTCGGCACCTCCGCAGGGATTGTTCCTCGTAAACGTAAATTACCCCAATGGTATTTTGTTGCCCATTCAACCTTAGTTCTCCATATAATTTTTTTGATTTTTTTAGGCCCGGCTAAGGAAACTTCTATCACCGTTCCTTGCGTCGCACACTTGTACTTTATCTGGAATGGCAGCAAGGCTAAAGGCAAAGAGTACGCTGGTTTCATTTGCTGAAAATTGTACCGAAAGTACAGGAGTTCGACCCAACCGCTTGGGCGCATTAGCGTAAAGCTAAGTTTGAAACTAAATAGCCAGAACATAGAAGTAGAAATGGTTTCAGGAGATTTTTGCTTCTGATTTTTTACGCAAGGGGCGTAACCTGTTGGTAGCAAATTATCATAAAAACCATCCTTGCCCAGGCGGGGCAATGTCACAATCCTGCAAATTATGTAAATCATCAGGCTGCCCCACTGGGGCAGATTTTGTTTGGCACATTGATTAAGCTAACAACAGGTTACGCCGCTGGCATATAAGTGCTGCATTAGAATGTTATTAAACGAAAATTAGCTTGACGCCAATCCGTTTTGGCGGGGCAAACTACAGGTAAAGCATCGTTTATTTACGGAAGCCGGGTTAAAATAATTTTTCTTAGTTCAAATTTTAACTGCCAAAAATTCACGTAACAATTGCTTAACACTGGGTTAACCTGCCCGTAACATTGCCGGTGTTCCTTTGCAAAAATTATTAATACATGCAGACAAAGGGATATGCGAACTACATTGCTCTAATGGTTTTATTATTATTTATCTCTCAATCTATTTTTGCTCAAACTGCTAAGATCACGGGTAGAATAACAGATGAAAGCAACAGGCCGGTTGTAGGTGCTACAATTAAAGTGGTAAGTCTTGGCGGAGGTACAGCCACAGATCAGGAAGGGAAGTTTTCTATATTACTCACAATTGGTAAAAAATTCGAAATTGAAATAAGCGCCGTTGGTTTTAATTCAAAAAACATAACAGATGTTGAGGCCGTTGCTAACCAAATAAATGAGCTGAGCATTACCTTATCAGCAAAATCAAATAACCTGCAGGGTGTAACAGTAAAAACATCGGCCCGTAAGGAAAGTACTAACTCGCTAATACAATTTCAGAAAAATACCAATGCTGTGGCACAGGTAATCTCTGCCGAGGCAATCCGCAGGTCGCCCGATAAGAATACGGGCGAAGCATTAAAGCGTGTTACCGGTTTGTCGATACAGGAAGGCCGTTATATTATTGTTCGTGGCTTGAGCGACCGTTACAATCAGGCCATGCTAAATGGCGTTTTATTATCGAGTACAGAGCCTGACAGGAAAACATTTTCATTTGATATTTTTCCATCAGCAATTGTTGAGAATATTATTGTAAATAAAACCTTTATACCCGAATATTCTGCGGAATGGGCTGGCGGGTTGATTCAGGTAAACACCAGAGATATTCCTTCTAAAGGGTTTTTAAATGTTCAGGTTGGTACCAACTTTAATACCAATACCATTGGTAAAGATTTCAAGAGTTATTCGGGTGGCAAATTAGACTGGTTAGGGTTTGATGATGGTGCCAGGGCTTTGCCTGTTGATTTCCCCACAAAAAACGCTTTTGGGGCTTACAGTCTTGATGAAAAAAACCAGTTTGGTAAACCCATTGCCGCAAAAAGTTGGGACTACAATAACAATAGCAGCGTATTTGCAACATTGGGCCAGTCTGTACAGATAAACAGTGGGTTTGCTTCCAGGCTTTTTAAAAAAGATGTTGGCGGTGTAGTAACACTTACCTACAACAGAGGTGTTAAAAACCTGGCCTATGAAAACCGGTTTTTTAATATCAATGATACTAAAGCCGAACCAACTTTCGACTACTTCAACAATAAATATACACAAGATGTATTGTGGGGTGCACTGGCTAATTTTTCTATCAGACTTAATCCTAACAACAAGATCAGTGTCCGTAATTTGTTGAATGTAAACAGTTCAGATTATGCCACTTTACGTACAGGTAAAGATTTTGAATCGGATGCGCAGGTAGGTGAAAACATAAAGGCTTATGAGTATGGTTTTAGAAACAATACTTTTTTTAATACACAGGTAAATGGCGAACATAATTTGCCATCAATTAAATCAAAGCTAAACTGGTTTGGAAGTTTTAGTATACTGGATCAATATATACCGCAGCAGCGCCGTATACAATACAACCAGGCGGCTGGCAATCCTGATGCACCTTACCTTGCTTTGCTTTCTAATACTTTGTCTCAGAAAACAGGAAGTATTTTTTATTCTAACCTAAATGATTACATCTACAATGCTGGTGGCGACATCACCAATACATTCAAACTTTTCAAGCGAAAACAAACGGTAAAAGCCGGATACAATTTTCAGATTAAAGACAGGATATTTGATTCGCGTCCTTTCTCAATTTCCCTGCCTTCTGATAATCCCGGTTTAAAAGCTTTAGCACCCGGAGAAATCTTTGCATCAGAAAATTTTGGAGCGGCTGACAACCAATTTCATTTCGATGAAATTTCTGGTATCTATTTCCGCTATATAGCCAATTCTATTTTAAATGCGGGTTATGTACAGTTTGATAATTCTTTGAATGAATGGTTGCGGGTAGTTTGGGGAGTACGTTACGAAAACTTTGATCAGTTAGTAGGGAGCGTTTATAAATCAGACCCAAGGTACAGTCATAGCCAGGTGGGTGATTTTCTTCCTGCACTTAATGCCACTGTTAAGTTGAATACTACTACTAACCTTCGCGTTGCAGGTTCGCAAACAGTTATCAGACCAGAGTTTAGAGAATTAACCGGAACAGCGTTTTATGATTTTGAAATTGGTGCTACCATTATTGGTAACCCCAATCTTCAGCGAACAAAAGTTACCAATTTTGATATACGTTATGAAGTATATCCAAGACCGGGAGAACTAATTACACTAGGTGCTTTTTATAAGTTCTTTAATAACCCAATTGAACTTGCTTTTAACCAGTCTGGCGCAGGTTCTTCTGGCATTTTTAATTATATAGATAATGGACAGACCAGCGCAAGCTCTTACGGTGTGGAGTTCGAATTTAGAAAAAAACTTGATTTTATTCCCGGACTAAAGCACTTTACAGCGCAGGGTAATTTTTCTTATATCTACAACCGGGTAAAGTTTGACCAGCAAGTATTGAACAGGCCTATGCAAGGGCAATCGCCATACCTTATAAATGCTGGCTTACAATACGATGTTGAAGAGATTGGTTTAAATACAACTTTTCTGTTTAATCAGGTTGGCCGCAGGATTATCTATGTTGGTAACGAGCAGTTGCCGCCTGTTTGGGAAGCGCCAAGACCATTACTGGATCTGCAGATAGCAAAAAAGATAATGGATAAAAAAGCAGAAATAAAACTGAGCATTACAGACCTCCTCAACCGTAAAGCCTTTTTCTATCACGACCTTAACAGTAACAATAAATATACTACCGGGTTTGATGCGTTGGCTTTGTCCAGAAGATACGGCACGGGTGTAAGCCTCACATTTGCTTATAACATAAAATAATTTATTGCTGCCCGTAAACCGGATAATTGGTTGTAGAGAATATAGAGGTGTTAGTTACCTGCCGAATTAACTACCAAAAGTACAAGAGTGCGACGCAAGAAAAGCTAAATAGTAGTAATAGAGTTTGGCTCTAAATTGGCTTTTAAACAAATTGAATAAAGTAAAATAATTTTTTAATAACAACTTTTTATAAAATTAAATTTCAGAATATGAACAAGGTTCTTAACTATGCACTCGCTTTAACAGTATTGGCATTCGGCGCCTGCCGTAAAATTCAGGAAGACGTGATTGTGTACAATGTTGGCGGTAGTACCGATACTTCCGCAACCCAGGAAAATGTAGTTCTTGAAGGTAAAATTTCTGCCGACAGAACGTTAAAAGCCAATTACATTTATAAAATCCGTGGTATTGTATATGTAGTAAACAATGCAAAATTAACTATTGAACCAGGAACAGTAATACAGGGCGAAAAAGGTGCAACTTCAAGAGGCACGCTCGTTGTTACAAGAGGCAGCCAGCTTATTGCTGATGCTACAAAAGACAAGCCTGTTGTTTTCACTTCGGACCAACCAAGTCCACAGCGTGGCGATTGGGGAGGTATTGTTATTTTGGGCAATGCAAAAACCAATGCTTCGTACAATGGTGTAGGCGGCGTGGGCTCTGTTGAGGGTGGTGTAAACAACGCAGAAAGTTTGGGTCTTTACGGTGGAACAAATGATGCCGACAACTCTGGTGTACTGCGTTATGTGCGCATAGAATACGCAGGTTATGCCTATTTGCCCGATAATGAATTGAATGGGTTAACGCTTGCAGGGGTTGGTAATTCCACCGTTATAGACTATGTAGAAATATTTAAGGCAAACGATGACGCAATTGAATGCTTTGGCGGCTCTGTTAACCTGAAGCACACTATTATGATCAGTACGCTTGATGATGATTTTGACACTGATAACGGCTGGAGCGGCAAAGTGCAATGGGGCATTGTGATGAGGGATTCTTCAATTGCTGACATTTCTAAAAGCGAATCTTTTGAAAGCGACAACGATGCCAATGGCAGTACCTTGCTTCCCCAAACTTCCGGCGTGTACAGCAATATAACTGTAATCGGGCCAAGACAAAATCTTAACAATATTGGCAACAGTTTATTTCTTGCAGGCGCACAGATACGGAGAAACTCAACTATCTCAATTTTCAATTCGGTTATTATGGGCTATCCAATTGGAGTGCTTATAGATGCAAGCAAAGGAACACCTACAGATAACAATATAACAGCAAATACCCTTTTAATTCAGAATACGTTGGTGGCAGGTTCTGCCACACCCGTAAGTTATGCCGCAAATACAAGTTCACCAACCGGATGGACCTCAACATCTGCAAATGAATGGTTCCTTACTACAGCTTATGGAAATGCAATTCTTGCTACCAACGATGAAGTAAAACTTTCGGCTCCGTTTAATTATGCCAATCCCGATTTTACACCGGTCGATGGTTCGCCGTTGTTAACCGGCGCAAGCTTTACCAGCACTAAATTAACCGGCCTTACACCAGTTACTTACCGCGGTGCAGTTGGCCCTGCCGGCTCTGCAGACGCAGACTGGTGGAAAGGTTGGAGCAAGCTTAATATAGGTTTGTAATACAATCGTAAAGAATTACAAAAAGCCATCTGTTCAAATCAGATGGCTTTTTGGTTTAAAAAACTTTGCGCTTTGCATTATAATAGTTAACAGATTGTTGTTATTACGGTTATAATTTGTTTACCTGCTAAACCCAATTTTGCAAAACGATATACCCCTACAAGCAGTTTGAACATAGGTGAATTTTTCTCATGTACAGTCCTGGTTTCTACCGGGATTTTTTATTTCATTTTTTTCAGCCCGACTGAAGGATATTAATGCAGCTTTACTCCCCGCCACGGCGCATATGCGTCAAGCTAAGGAATACATTTATTGACCCAACAGCATTGCTACTATTGAGTTTCCGTTGCGTCGCACTCTTGTACTTTTGGTTCTCTATGCGACTTTCAGAACTCAGTTGCTTTTTTTCCTTGCAAATGAA
>JBBRDW010000159.1:0-8234 GCA_038203525.1 Chitinophagales bacterium
TTTTATTTGCAAAATAAGATGGGCTAACCAAGGAAATGCAATTAATTTTCTTTGGCAATCAGCAATTTTAAACCAGTGCAGCCTGGGCCGCTATAAAAGCCAAAAGTACAAGTGAGTGACACAACAGGCGATGCCATAAAATATAAAGCCGGCTTCAACATTTGTATTTCATCTGCACATTTTTGCATTAGCAAAACTTCGCAACAACTTTAGTTCATCATTAAAATATTCACGCTGCGCTGCAGAATGTTGAAGGCAATTTCGGCCATAAGATTTTCTTTATCGAGTGTGGGGTTTACTTCTGTTATTTCGAAGCAGCACATTTTACGGTTCTGCATAAATTTGCTGATGAGGTCTTCGGCTTCTCTTTCGCGTAAGCCATTGCTAACAGGCGTGCCAGTTCCTTTTGATATGGAGGAATCGAGACTGTCCACATCGAAGCTTACATAAATATCGGTGCAATCACTTAGGTATCTTATTACAGAACGTACAATATTTTCGGGGCCTTTTCGGCGCACTTCGTTGGTAGTTATAACTTTTATGCCGTGTTTTTCTATCAGGTGTTTTTCTTCTTTTTCATAGTCGCGAAGGGAGATGATTACTATATCTTCGGGCAACACTTTGGGTGCTATTTTACCAATATTCTTTAGGTAGTTCCACTGTTTTTTTGTTTCAGCATCCAGCTCATGCACCGCGCAGTCTTCATTGTCTTCATTGATAGCCGTTGCTAGGGGCATACCATGCATATTGCCGGAAGGTGTTGTGTACGGTGTGTGCAGATCGGCATGCGCATCGATCCATATTACACCGAGTTTGCTTTTTGGCTTTGCCATTTTAATGCCGGCAATAGTGGCACCTGCATTGCTGTGATCGCCGCTTAACACTACAGGAAAAAAATTATTTTTAATGGTATCGCTTACAGCCTTGGCAATCTTGTCGTACATCAACATAACACCCTTTACCCTTTTGGCATAAGGCGAGTCAATAGGTTCGAACAGCATCTTGTTTTCGGACGGAATTTTCTCTGAAGGAAAATGGATAAAAAAGCTGCTCATCAAATCGAGTGCTGCAATTTTAATGGCTTCAATGCCAAGGCTTGCGCCACGGGAACCGGCACCTATTTCGGAGGCAACTTCTATTAGTTTAATATTCTTCATGCGGTGAATGGTGAATGGTGAATGGTCAATAGTGAATGACTGACTGCTGACACTTGACAGCTGATAGCTACAACATTACTCAGGAATATAAAAATTCACCGGTAATATTTGTAAAGCAAATGAGAGGCATAGCAAATATTTGAAGCAGTTATTCTTCATATACAATCAAGTCGTTGGGGCAAATCTACAACTTTCCTTCTAATGGATTTGTACCATTCAAAGTTCCAAAAGTTGCTATGGGTTTAAAGCGTACAAACATATCTTCACTATACCAATTTTCCTTTTTGGTTTTGCGTATAACTTCTGCATGCTCCTGCATTCTATAAGCAAACTGCTTCATGTGTTCTTTGCTTTGCCAAATGCTAAATGTTGCCTGTTTAATAAAGGGTACTTCGCCGATGCCAATGGAAGTTATGAAGCCGGGAGCTTCGTCCGTTTTTGCAGCAACTCCTTCTACGTTCTGCCAGAAACTTTTTAATTTATTTAGGCGGATGGTTGCTCTTGTAAGTACGGCAATCAATCCTTTGTAATCTGTTTGTTTAGGTAAAGTTCCAAATGCTTCCTTGCCATCCCAGGTGCCGTGGCCTTCTATAGGTTCAAGTAGGATAGTCCAGACTTCGCAGCCGAAAAATTTGTACCAGCCAGCAATAAGAGAACCATAAATATGTGGGTGATTTGTAATTGGTTGTTTGTAGCTTTTGTTTAAACGGGAAACCGGCGACTGATGACTGGAAACAGTTAAAACTCCCCATTGCCGCCAATCGGGATGAATATCAAAACTGCCGTTTTTACCACAGCCCAGTAATTTCCAGAAACCGATTCTTTTATTGAAAGCCAGTGGCAGTCTAAACAAAGCCATAGAAAGAAACCCGGCAAAGCCAAGATATTTTGGATAACGGACAATGGTTAATGTACAATTCAAAAGAAAATGATTTTATTATTTATACAATCGTATATGAAAAGTAACATGCTTTTTTTAGCCAGGCTCCATTGCTACTTTTTAACTTTTCTTGCAGCTTGCCCCGCCAAGGCGCATATGCGTCAAGCTAAGGAATACATTTATTTACCCAACAGCATTGCTACTATTGATCTTTCGTTGCGTCGCACTCTTGTACTTTTGATTCCCTCTGCTACTTTCAGGACTCAGCCGCTTATCTCTTTGCAAATGAAAGTTAAGATTATTCGGCAACGCATTTATATTGAAACCCTTTTACTAAATCCTTATTGCAAGACAACCCAAAAACATTACTGGTAAACACTTTCAGTAATTTTTAACAAAAATCAGCTTGACGCATATGCGCCAAGGCGGTGGTCGCACTCTTGTACTTTCTTTACTTTATTGGGCAAAAAATTCGAAGCCTCAAATTTTCCATTGATAAGTAAGTTATAACTTAGACGCCTGTAAAAAAATATTAATTATTGAAATTAATACCATTCGCGATGAACAAACTCATAACATTAATTTTCAACGTTATGTTTGGTGCAACTTTAGTAAATGGGCAGCAAGTTATTCCTTTATATGATGGCGATATCCCAAATTCAAAACCATGCAGTGTAACGCAGCGAGAATTTATTGATACAAGCTGGAATAAAAAAGGGATACTTATTGTACAAAATATTGTAAACCCAACCATCACTGTTTACGAAGCGCCAAAAGATAAACGAAATGGAACTGCGCTGTTGATTTGCCCCGGCGGTGGTTATGGCGTTGTTGCCGCAGGCCACGAAGGTGCAGAGGTGGCAAAAGCTTTTAATAAAATTGGTATTACGGCTTTTGTGCTTTTTTACCGCTTGCCAAATGATGCATGTATGACGAATAAAGCCTTTGTACCACTAATGGATGCACAACAGGCTTTACATTTTATTCGTAAGCATGCAAAGCAATATGGTATTGATGAAAATAAAGTTGGTATTATGGGCTTCAGTGCTGGCGGGCATTTGGCGGCATCTGCCAGCGTGCATTTCGATGATGCTATTCGTAAAGAACTTGCAGATGAAAATCTTCGTCCTGATTTTTCTTTATTGATTTATCCTGTTATAAGTTTTAGCGACAGTGTTGGGCATATTGGTTCAAGAGATAATTTAATTGGTAAAAATCCCGATCAACAACTGGTACACTACTTCTCCAATGAAGAGCAAATTACAGATCAAACACCACCTGCTTTTTTTGTACATGCATCCGATGATGACGTAGTAAAACCCGATAACAGCATACTCTATTACCAGGCACTTTTAAAGCACCATATTCCTGCCGAAATGCACATTTACCAGCACGGCGGTCATGGCTTCGGACTAAACAATACCACTACTACCGATCTCTGGTTTGACAGGTGCACCAATTGGCTTAAAGCAAACAAATTGCTGTAAACTATTTTACGAATTTTTTATGGGGAGGAACATTTTGCCCGAATTTTGAACTAACCTTGTTAAATCAATTTATGCTCGTAGGCATATTTAACCAATCCAATTACGCTGTTGGTTTTTGTTTTACGAAAGATATTTTTGCGGTGTGTTTCAACCGTACGTTCGCTTATAAAAAGCGAATCAGCAATTTCTTTATTGCTAAGTTCCTTTTCTATCAATTTTACTATTTCTATTTCGCGTATGGTAAGATGTGCCTCTTCGTTTTGTTTACGCATATTGCTGAAGCGCTCCAGTTCGTGCAGTACTTCGTCGCTGAAATAAATACCACCCTCAGAAATTTTTGTAATAGCATCAGATAATTCTTCTTTACCAATGTTCTTGAGCACGTAACCGGCAATATCAGAATCGTTGATCATTTCATTTACAATGTCGCCTTGTCCGCTCATGCTAAGAGCCAGAATTTTTATGGAAGGAAATTGACGCCTTACTTCTTTTGCCAGGTGCTGGCCGTTCATTTCAGGCATCATAATATCGGTAAGCAGTATGTGTGCTTCGGTTGTGCGCAGTGTTTCAAGCATTTCTTTGGCAGAAGTACCCGAAGCAACAATCTGAAATCCGTCATGATCCTCAAGCAGGGAACGGATGCCATCTATTACTATTTGATGGTCGTCAACAATCGCAATTTTTACAGTAACGTTTTCCATTGGATGCATGCAATTTAAGCATCGTAAACTAATTGAAGTAAGATTTTTTTTGGGCCCGGCATCAGGCAACACAGATGATGCTTTACTTGCGTCGCACTCTTGTACTTTTAGTAAATTAAGCAGCAAGTTCACGAGTTTATAAGTCATATTTAGACTGTTATTTTACAAACAGTAAACTCTGGAATTAGAGAACCGGTGAACAAAAATCCAGGCGTACAAGAGTGCGACGCAATAAAAGCCAAATAGTATAATAATTGCCGGGCTCAAAATTTTCTTTATAGTTTAACCGCCCCAAATATTAAATTGACTTTAAACCCTATGGCAGCAACAAACAAAGCATTTATTTTATTATTTTCTTATACATTTCTTAAAACCGTACTTCCATTTTCCATTTTCAAGAGTTTACATTAGGTTTGCCAGTCTTTAAAAAAAACCAAAAACGGTATGAATTTTAAAAAGGTCAACATCATTACAGGATGGATGGTGTGTTTGTTCGCCTGTACTGTGTACATAATGACAAGTGAAGCAGGCGGCAGTTTCTGGGATTGCGGCGAATTTGTGAGTAGTTGTTTTAAGGTTCAGGTGCCGCATCCACCTGGCGCACCGTTCTTTGTGCTGCTGGGCAGAATATTTATCGTGCTTTTTGGCGATGATCCCCTTACAGCAGCAAAAGCTGTTAACGTAATGAGTGCGCTGGCAAGTGGTTTCAGCATATTATTTTTGTTCTGGACCATTACACATTTTGCACGCAAAATAGTTTATACCGATAGTTCAAAAGCACTTACCTCATCTCAGTTATGGAGCATAATGGGTGCGGGCGTAGTAGGTGCACTGGCTTATACTTTTACCGATTCTTTCTGGTACAGCGCCGTTGAAGGTGAGGTATATGCCATGAGTTCGTTCTTTACGGCCATTGTTTTCTGGGCCATTCTTAAATGGGACAGTGAAGCAGATGAACCCGGCGCAGACAAATGGCTGATCTTTATTTTCTTTATGATTGGGCTTTCCATAGGCGTGCATCTGTTGTGTTTGCTATGTATTCCATCGATTGTAATGGCTTATTATTTCAGAAGAAGAAGCTCATTTAATTATGCATTAATACGTAAATATTTTATCTGGCTTGTAGTAATTGGCGGAATTGGTGCTTTCAGTCTAGCATTAATGGGCGCCTATGCAGAAACAGGCGGCCAAAACAATGTACCTTTTGACGGAACTGTACCAAGCCTCATGATACTGGGTATAATTATGGGCATTGCACTTCTTTACCTTGTTGAAGGCCTTAATAAGACTAAGAAAGAAATTTATGGCGGTGTATACATATTCATGATGTTTAGTTTTATACTGGTTGGTGTGGTACAGATTGGCATTATACAATATACGATAAAAGGTGCCGGCTTGTTTGATATTTACTTTGTAAACAGCCTGAACCTACCGTTCTTTTCCGGATTTATTTTCTTTTTTGTTCTTGTAGTGGTTGCTATTTGGCTTGGCCTGCGGTATGCAACCAAAAAAAGCTGGGCTTATCTGCGCCTTGGCCTTTGGTGTGTAACTTTTACACTTATTGGCTACAGCACCTATCTTACTACGATGATCCGCAGTAATGCCGACCCTTCCATAGACATGTACAATGTAGATAATCCGCAGAGTTTGGTTGGCTACCTGGGCCGCGAACAATATGGAGATTTTCCTATTTTATATGGCCAGAAATTTAATGCCCAGCCAGCAGATTATAAGGAGGGTGCTACCAAATATGAGAAAGCAAAAGATAAATATATTTCGAACGGAACTGACCTGAAATATGTTTATCAGAAGGAAGATAAAATGGTTTTTCCGCGTATGTGGGATGCTAGCAACGACCAGGGACATGCGGATTACTACGCTTATTTTATGGGCATTGGCAAAACCAAAGATGGCGGGTATGAGCGAGGGCCTACGTTTGGAGACAATCTAAAATTCCTTATAAGTTACCAGACTTACTTTATGTACATCCGCTATTTTATGTGGAACTTCAGCGGCAAGCAGGATGATCTTCAGGGAGTATTTGCAGGTAACGTAAGGGATGGTAACTGGATTTCCGGTATTCCCATCATTGATAATGCACTCTACGGCGATCAATCTATGATGCCAGACAGCTTGAAAAATAATAAGGCGCACAACGCAATGTTTATGTTGCCATTTATTCTCGGGCTCGTAGGTTTACTTTACCATTTAAAAAGAAGAAAAGATGACGCACTCGTAAACTTGTTGCTGTTCTTCTTTACAGGTTTTGCTATTGTAATTTATCTTAACCAAGCCGGCTATCAACCACGTGAACGTGATTATGCTTATGCTGGCTCTTTCTACGCCTTTGCAGTATGGATAGGCCTCGCAGTTCCTTATTTTGTTGAAATGGCTTCCAAATGGAACCAAAAATTATTAAAAGATATTTTGGTTGGGGGTGCCGTGGTGGCATTCATTTTCATGTTTGCTATTGTAATCTCGGGTTATGGCGGCGGCCCCGGACTAACTGTGGGGTTAGGCTTTTTTGCTATTCTGGCCGCAGTAGCAGCAGGTATTCCATTTGTACTTAAGCTGCTGAAAAATCAGCAGGCTATTACTTTTGGTGCCTTTATAATAGCGTTGCTGGTGCCCGTCTTAATGGGTGCCCAGGAATGGGATGACCATGACCGCAGTAAGAAAGTGTTGGCCCGGGATCTTGCAAAAGATTACTTAGAAAGCTGTGCACCAAATGCCATCCTGTTTAGTTTTGGTGATAACGATACCTACCCCCTTTGGTATGCACAGGAAGTTGAAGGTATACGCCAGGATGTTAGAGTAATCAATACCAGTTTATTGGGCATTGACTGGTATATTAATCAACTGCGATATAAAGTAAATAAAAGCGATTCGATCAATGTAATATGGTCTGCAGAACAAATTGAAGGCCGCAAAAGAGATTATATAGTTTATTCGCCCCAGCAACAGTTTCCCGATACCAGGTTTTACGATTTGTACGACATGATGAAAAACTACGCCGGCAGTGATGACCCATCAAGGGTTCAGGACAGAGGCGGCGATATCTTGAATACATTCCCTGTTCATAAAGTATCTGTTCCCGTTGATGTAAACGCTGTTAGAACCAACGGAACTGTCAATGCAAATGATAGTGTAGCCGGCGAACTACGTTTTGAAATACCTAAGAATGTGTTGATGAAAAATGACCTTGCAATACTAAACGTAATTGCCGCCAATAACTGGAAAAGGCCCATTTATTTTACCATGCAGTACGATGAACTTGGGTTTCAAAATTACCTGAGAAAGGATGGCCTGGCATACCGGTTGGTTCCGGTAGACAATTCGCCGGTAAATACAGACTGGATGTATAAACTGGTTATGGATCCCAATAAATGGGGTTATGGAAATGCCAATTTACCAGGCGTATACTATGATGAAGAAAACCGCAGACACTTGAACGACCTCAGAAAATCTGACACTGAACTTGCTTTTGACCTGATCTTTAAAGAAAGAAAAGAAGATGCCAGAAAAGTGCTGGAGCGCAGCGATAAAATGTTGTTACAGGAAAATTTTCCCTATGGAATGACGGCCCGCAATAACGATCACAACAAAATTGCAATGGCATTTTTAGAAGCTTGTTACCGCGCGGAAGATGCGCAGCTTGCCGCCAAAGTTTTGGCTTCTGTAAAAAAAGATCTTCAGCAACAGGTGCGCTATTACAATGCACTTACTGATGATAAAGCCACTCAAATGGATTACGAAAAAAGAACTGCCCAGCAGCTTTTACAGCAGCTCGATCAAATTGAAAAAGCATTTACTACGCAAAAGCCATCGGCCGAAACCGGTGCTTTTGGTGGTGACAGCAATGCAGTTCAAAAAGACACCCCTGTAAAATAATTTTAAAATATTTTAATAAAAAAAAGTCCTGGAAACAGGACTTTTTTTTATTACATTTTCCGTCATTTTTTGGGCCGGGCATTTGTTTTTATAGCATCGCCTGTTGCGTCGCACTCTT
>JBBRDW010000160.1:0-8086 GCA_038203525.1 Chitinophagales bacterium
TTTTATAAAGACAAAGTATTTTTTAAAAATTATATTCCTTACCTGAGCGATGTGGAAAAAATGGGTAGCCACCAACAACCTGTTTTTGAGTATGCAAACAGTAGTTATGCAGCGCAATGTTTTCGCGACCTTTGGGCCGAAGTAAAAAAGACCTGTTTATAATTCTACTCAACGAAACAGGTATTGAGGAATAACAGACACAATTAACCAGAGCAGATATAACCAAAACAAAGACAAAGAAACAATATGCAAAGAGCATTAACATCATGGTACAGCCCGTCGTTAGACAAAGAAATGCCCATTGCCGCTTACGGCCATTATGGTTTTGCATTGCTGTTGATACCCACAGCGGCGGCAGATTATCTGGAATATGAACGCTTCCAGATGATGGATGCACTGAGTCCATTGATTGATTCTGGCAAAATAAGGGTTTTCAGCATCAACAGCATTAATACGGAAAGCTGGATGAATAATGAAATGAACCCTGAACATAAAGCCATCCGTCAAAATCAGTTTAACCAATATGTGTTTAATGAAGTGATTCCTTTTATACGGAACACTACCAGCCAGGAAACAATGATTTACACAAGTGGCGCGTCTTTTGGTGCATTACATGCGATGAATCTTTTTTTGAAAAAGCCGGATCTGATCAATGGCGTAATAAGTATGAGCGGTGTGTATGATCTGTCAGAATATACCAAGGGTTATTGGGATGATCAGGTTTATTTCAACAGCCCGTTTCATTATATACCCAACCTGAATGATCAATGGTTTCTTGATAATATTAAAGCATCGCCGCATATTCATATTTACACCGGCAGTGGTTCTTATGAAGATCCGGAGGCAAATAAAAGATTTTCAAAAGTACTGTGGGATAAGGGTATTTGGCACGAACTGGATATTTGGGGCCCGGATGTAACCCATGACTGGCCAACATGGCGTAATATGCTGCCGTATATACTGCATAACAAATTTTAACCTTCATCCCCGGCATGTTCGGGGATTTTTTTTCTTTTTAAAATGTTTAGAAAAACACTACCAAACAAATATGTAAAAGGCACGCTGAAAGCTATAGGTATATTCGGTTTATGCTTATTGGTGATTTTAGTAATAGCAGCAGCTTATGTACATTTTAATAAGGATGAAATTATTGCGGGCATTGAAGAAAAAATCAATAATTCAATAAGCGGCAACCTTACTGTAAAAAGTACCGATGTTTCTATCCTAACAACCTTCCCCAATGTATCCGTTAATTTGTATGAAGTAAGTCTGACCGACTCGCTGTACAAAAAGCCTCTGCTGCATTCCGCGGAAATTGCGATTAGGATTAATGTTTTTCAACTGCTATCCGCTAATCCAGATGTGGCGAAACTGGTTGTAAAGGATGCTGCCGTAGACCTTTTTAAAGATTCCCTTGGTTACAGTAATTCATCTGCCCTGGTAAAAAAAGATACAGCAAAGGCTGGTAAATCATCAAGCTCCATTGTAAGAAAGATTGAGTTTAGAAATGTAAGTGTATCAATAAGCGATGCCCCATTAAATAAATTATACGCTTTTACTTTTAATAATCTGGAGGCATCGATAAACCGGCGAGATTCTCTTTTACTTATAAAAATGGATGAAGAATGCATGATTAAAGGGCTTGGCTTTAATCTTAAAAAAGGAAGCTACCTGCAAAACCAGCTACTCGTTGCAAAAAACTGGAAGCTTGCATTTAACACCAGCCTGCTGGAGATTAGTTTTAATAAAACCGATATCAGTATCAATAACCAGAACTATAATATTGAAGGTAATTTTCATTTAAAAGATTCTGCGTGGTTCCATATTCATGTAATAACAAACAATGTTGCATTCAAGGCTGCAGCACAGATACTTCCTGAAAACGTTCAAAAAAAACTTGGCCTTATCGAAATTAAAAACCCTCTTACCCGGCTGGAAGCAGAAATTAATGGCCCATTGGCCCGGGGAACCGATCCTCATCTGGTAGCAACATGGTCTGCTACGGGCACCGAAGTGGTAACTCCGGTTATTACTTTTAGCAACAGTAGTTTTTCCGGCAGCTTTAACAACCATATAAGCGATACACTTGAAGAAGGGGATGAAAATACCACCGTAACAATCAATAACCTTAAGGCCGATTGGGGCGATATACCCCTAACTTCAGATAGTCTGGTTATCCACGATCTTAGTAATCCCGGGCTTAAATTCAGTATCGCTTCCCACTGTAGTTTTAAACAGCTTGATGAGCAGCTGGCATTAGAAACCATTGAACTCAAAGACGGCTCGGCACAACTTACATTGAATTACGACGGCCCCTTAATTCCCGATCCTTCCCTGCTGTCTAAACTAAATGCCAATATAAAATTTGAAAATGGAACGCTTGAATATATTCCAAGAAATATCAGCTTTATTAATTGCAATGGCAGTATCGATATTTCCGAAAACAACGTTACAGCAGACAGCCTTAGCTGTGATGTGGAAAAAAATCATTTTGAAATTAATATCAGGGGCAACGATGTGCAAAGGCTGGCGCAAAAAGATTCAGGCAAAACGTTTATATCCTGCAATGTTTTTACCCCGTTACTTAACCTTGCAGATTTTAAATCCTCTTTAAGCTCTGCAAAAAATATTAAAAAAAGAAGCGCCGCCGGCAAACTTGCAGCTACAGCACTAAAGATCGACGATATGCTTGAAAAGGGCGATATGCTGTTAGACCTTAAGGCAACCAAAATCGTGTTGGATAAGTTTACCGCAAACAATATGGAAGCGCAATTTCTATTTGAGCAGGATGACTGGCAGGTGCAAAAAGCCTTCCTTCAGCATGCGGGGGGAAGCTTTACAGTTAGCGGAAAAATACACCAGGTAAACGCCAGTTATCACGAGGCAGTTGCAGAACTAAATCTCCGTAATGTTGACATAAAAAGAGTCTTCGCTTCCTTTAATAATTTTGGACAGGACGCTATTACTTCAGCCAACATCGAAGGCAAAATGAACACCACCGCCAATCTCAAACTTGGCCTGGACAATAAGGGGCGCATCGTCGAAAACTCCATTCACGGAACTGTAGATTTTTCAGTTAAAAACGGCGCCCTTATCAACTATGCGCCATTACAGGAAATACAAAAAAATTTTTTAAAAGGCCGCGATTTTAGCTACCTCACTTTTGCAGAACTCAAAGACAGGCTAACAATCGATGGCTACCTTATCAACATCAACAGAATTGAGATTGCATCCAGTGCCTTAACCATGTATGCTGAGGGCGTATACAGTTTTAGAGAAGGCACCGATATCAGTATACAAATACCCCTCAGCAATTTAAAAGATCCCAATAAAGACCCCGGCATAAAAACAGAGGGAGTGGATGCAAGAGTAGGCCCCAGCATTTATTTAAGAGCTAAAGACGGTATCTCCGGAAAAGTAAAAATAGGTGTAGATCTATTTCGAATGCTGCGTAAAAAGAAGAAGTAATTTTTTTAACCAGGCAATATATTTTCATAGCATCACCTCTTGCGTCGCACTCTTGTACTTTTAGAATCTAGTGCAGCTTTTCCTAAAGCGAAGATAAAAGCAAGTGCCACTGTGGCCAGCCTAGGCAACTGCAAATTCTGCATTGGCTTTAAAATAAAAATATTATTTCCAGGCCGATTTCATTTGCCAGATATTTATTTTATCAAATATTGTTTCGCCCCCATTGCTAAAAAGTTCAATGCCGTTATCGCTTTTGTCCGGGAAAATTTGTGCCGTCATTACAGCTTCTCCATCGTTACCAAATACCTCTATTATGCTGTTGTCAAAAAAAATATGCAGCTTAATGGTATTATTTACGGGGCTCAATTTTGTTTCGTAAAAAGAAGATGCTTCAAATTTTTTATTAAAATTTTGATTGGCACATTTGCTCCTGTCCAGGTACATTTTTTTATTTAATCCGTCGTACCCTATTTCTGCATAATTACCACCGCCGGTTGCCAGCCTTACACCCGAATTTCCATTGGCGTTTGGCGTAAACGAAACCAACATTTCAAACTGTGTACTTTTAATATTAAGTGGTGTTTTGTCTGTTACAGTTATGTTTTGTTTATCCATACCAGGCATTCGCAATTGAGCTGTTTGCTTTACTGGCTTTTGTACAAGAATCCATTCATCGTCCACTTTTTTTATACTAATTGTTCGTGGTAAGCTCATGGCACTTTTCCATGGTGTTGTAGGAATATCATTTGCATAATCCCAGTTATTTATCCAGCCAATCATAACAGGTGAAACCGTTGCTGGTAATTGGTTGTAAGAGATTGCTGCATAGTAATCTGCACCATAGTCGGGCCGGTAAATTGTGGTGGCGGGGTTTTCGTTCTTAAAATTTTTGCCATCAAATTCTCCAACAAAATATTGCATGTAAGGCGCCATGCTCATGGTAAGTACCCATTTCTTTTTTGTAGCGCTTCCTTCTACCGGCACCTGGAAAAGATCTGGACATTCCCATACGCTGCTGGTATCGCCTGCAGGGTCAAATTCGCTTAGTAAATCCCAATGAATTAAATTTTTAGAATGATAGAGCTGCATTTTGTGTTGTGCAGAAAGCATTACGGCCATCACCCATTGATTGGTTGGCTGATGCCAGAATACTTTGGGATCCCGAAAATCTTTTTCATTGATGTCGAGTAGGGGATTGCGTGCATATTTTGTCCAGTTAAGACCATTGTCATTACTGTAAGCAAGATGTTGCGACTGGTTGTTTTCTATATTACCTGTGTAAATGGCAATCATCGGTCCTTTACCATTTTTACCCAACCTGCTTGTATTATTCTTATCAAAAATACAGGTGCCTGAAAATATCATCACCCCATCTTCCTCTGGAATAGCAAGAGGTAAATGCTGCCAGTGAATAAGGTCGCTGCTTACTGCATGCCCCCAAGACATATGCCCCCAAACATTACCAAATGGGTTGTGTTGATAGAATAGGTGATACACGCCATTTACATACACCAATCCATTGGGATCGTTGCACCAATTTGTTGCTGGAGAAAAATGGTATTGAGGTCGGTATTGTTCTTCGTACAACTTTTCTTGCGCCTCTGTTGAGATAATAAATAAAGCAAATAATGCCGTTATATATATTTTCATGATAATAATTTATGCTAATGGTTAAAGTAATCAACTATGTAGGCAATTAAAAAAAGTTCAGCATTTTTTGCGCCTGTTGAGACATGCTGAATAATGTTATACCGTACACGAGTGCGACGCAACGGAAGCTTCATTCATGTTATACGTTGGGTACATAAAAAAAGTCTACCCATGTATCAGTTTCTTCTCTAAGTCTTCCAGTGATACTCCTTTTGTTTCCGGCATTTTGGTAAGTACCCAAACCAATTGAAGTATCATCATAAAAGCAAAGAAGGCGAAGATAGGCCACGGGTTATCTTTAAAAATTCCATTTTTTGAATCTAAAAATGGAAGTGTAATTGAAGTAATAATGGCTGCAAAAACCCAATGTGTACTTGCACCAAATGATTGTCCCAATGCCCGCACATTGTTTGGAAAAATTTCGGAAATAAAAACCCATATCACAGTACCCTGTCCAATAGCGTGAGAAGCAATAAAAAACATTAGCGAACTAAGCAAAACAACATTGTCAGCATGGAATTTAAAACAAACCGCTACAGATACAAGACTTGAAATATAGCCGATCGAGCCTATTATGAGTAATTGTTTTCTGCCAATACGATCGATCAGATACAAGCCAACAAAAGTGAAAACAAGATTAGTACCGCCGAACGCAATAGAACTTGCCAGTGAATCTTTGGGTGCAATACCAGCACTTTGTAAAATTCGCGGGGCATAGTATAAAATAAAATTGATACCACTCCATTGATTAAAGAATGCTACAAAAAATGCCAGCCACAAAACTGCTTTATATTTTTTATTGAAAAATAATTTTTCATTGGTAAGGCTTGCTTTTATAGTGGCATTTGCGGCGATAATTTGATTGATTTCTTTATCAGGATCGTCTACCCCAATCAGCAAAAGAATTTCTCTCGCTCTCGTTAAATTATTTTTGATTGTAACTAACCACCGGGGACTCTCAGGCACACCAAAAACCAATACTGAATAAATTAAAGACGGGATTGTCATTACTCCTAGCATCCAGCGCCAGTCATTTTCACCACCAACCCCTTTGAGTAAATAATTCGAGAAATATGCTACACAAATTCCAAATACAATATTAAACTGGTACATACCGGCAAGGCGGCCCCTAGTTTTTGGTGTAGATATTTCTGAAATATAAGTTGGCGCTGCAACAGAGGATACGCCAATACCTATGCCGCCAATAAAACGAAAGAATGAAAATATATAAGGGTCAGGCGCAAGTGCAGAGCCAATTGCAGATAAGCTGAACAAAATGCCTATCCACAGCAATACCCTTTTACGCCCAAATTTTTCAGTAGGTAGGCCACCGAATATTGCCCCAATAACGGTTCCCCATAATGCCATTGACATAATAAAGAAGCTTTGAAAAAAGGGTGAAGTGTGCCAGAGCTCCTGGATTGGTTGGTCTGCTCCTGAAATTACCACAGTATCGAACCCGAAAATAAAGCCTGCCAATGCGGCAACTACAGACCAGAGAAAAAGTTTATTATTGTTCATCGCAGGAATCTTTTCTAAATAAAGTAAGAGAAAAACTTATGTAATTGAAACCCAATATAGCATTAATTATTACTAAGGCTGGTACAATAAAATTACAAATGGGCTCTGTTAAGAAAAAATAGTTTTTGAGCCCGGCTATGGCATAACTATTAAGCGTCTGTTGCGTCGTACACTTGTACACGATAGTTCTTTTCAGCAATCACTTGCGTATGTTCATGTGTTCCCAGTTTCAGCTAAACAAAGCCAATAGAAAAAAGGTCTGTTAACTTTATTTTTAGAACGCCTGCCAGATACTCATTTACATCGTAATAAAATATGGCAGACTCGTATTACATTACTAACTTTCCGGTAACATACAAGCTATATGAAACCATTATTCCTGTTAATCACAATTTTTTCCTGCTGCTCCATAAAAGCGCAAAGCATGGACAGTACCTATGCCCAGAAACTCGGCTATCCCCGGGGAAGCAAAGTGTTAATTTTGCACGTAGACGATGTGGGCATGAGTTACGATTCAAATGAAGGCGCTATTAATGCAATATTGAACGGAGTTGCGACTTCTTGCAGTGTAATGATGCCCTGCCCCTGGGTTCCCGGGTTTATACATTATTTAAAACAACATCCGCAGATAGATGCGGGCTTACACCTCACCCTTACTTCTGAATGGGAAAATTACCGCTGGGAAGCACTCTCCGGTAAGGCTTCTGTACCGGGCCTTACAGATAGTGAGGGTGATCTGTGGCCCACCGTTGAAGATGTGGTAAAACATGCAACTGCAGATGAAGTTTATACCGAAATAAAAGCGCAGCTGGACCGCGCAAGGTCTATGGGTTTTGAGCCATCTCATATTGATAGCCATATGGGAACTTTATTTGCCTCACCAGCTTTTATGCAACAGTATATCAAACTCGGCATTGAAAACCATATCCCTCTAATGATGCCCGGAGGCCACGATATTTTAATAGCAAAGCAATTACATGCTACCAATGAAACAATAGCACAAATGCAGGCAATTGGAAAAATACTTTGGAACGCAGGATTGCCGGTACTGGATGACCTGCACAATGAAAGCTACGACTGGAAGATTCCTGACAGTATAAAGACTGATGATAAAAGTTTGCAGAAATTTAAAACCCAGAAATATATAGCAGCTATTAAATCAATTAAGGCTGGTGTTACTATGATGATCATGCATTGCACAGCACCTACAGAAGTTTTTCAACATATTTCAGACAGTGGCCCGGTGAGAAACGGCGACATGCTTGCAATGATTGATCCTGCATTTAAAAAAGCACTGGAAGATGAGCATATAATTCTCGTTACCTGGAAGGAGCTGATGAGAAGAAGAGCCACAGTGCAATAAACGTATCGAGTAAAATTAATATCGTACAAGAATGCGGGCATTACTACAACCGGGGCAAGCTGCAACGGAAGTTCAAAAGCGCAC
>JBBRDW010000161.1:0-8068 GCA_038203525.1 Chitinophagales bacterium
TACAGCCTACTTTTATCTAAAATTGAGTATGAAAAGCGTTGCCTTTTTAGTTTTATTTATACTTATTTGGCCTACGGTTTTTGCAAAAGACAGCGATAAAAAAGTTACCGTTGCGGTTGCTGCAAATATGCAGTACGCCATGAATGCGCTGAAGGCAAATTTTGAAAAAAAAACCGGTATAAAAGTGGAGGTAATATTGGGTTCGTCGGGTAAATTAACGCAGCAGATACAGGAGGGCGCACCCTTTGACGTATTTATTTCTGCCGACACAAAATACCCGCAAATGCTTTGGCAGAGCGGTCTTACACCAGATGCGCCGAAAATATACGCTAAAGGTGTGCTGGTTTTATGGACGGCCAGGGCCGATCTAAAACCAGCACAAAATTTGAAACTGCTACTGGCAGACAATGTGAAAAAAATTGCCTTGGCTAACCCCAAAACAGCACCGTATGGCCAGGCAGCGGAAGAACTATTGAGGCATTTCAAGCTCTATGATTTGCTGAAAAAAAAATTTGTTTACGGTGAGAGCATTACGCAAACCAACCAGTTTATTATGTCGCAGTCCGCGGATATTGGCTTCACCGCAAAATCGGCCGTGTTAAGCGATGAGATGAAGGGTAAAGGCTCGTGGATAGAGCTGGACCATAAATATTATTCTGAAATAGCCCAGGCTGCCGTATTGTTAAAATACGGAGCTGAAAAAAATAATGATGCATCGGCAAAATTCTATTCGTATCTTTTTTCTGCTGAGGCGAAAAAAATATATAAGCTGTTTGGGTATATTGTTAATTAAGTTGCGGGGCATAATTTTACAAGCATGATTGACCTGGAGCCATTCTGGATTACTTTTAAGCTGGCAGTAATAACAACTGCCATTCTTTTTTTAATTGCTGTGCCGCTTGCTTACTGGCTATCACAGTCAAAAAATAAAATGAAAACATTGGCAGAAGTAATCGTGAGTATGCCATTGGTATTGCCTCCGTCGGTAATAGGATTCTATCTTTTGCTGGCGTTTAGTCCTTCACAGTCTTTTGGAAAATTTCTTCAGGATAATTTTGAAATAAGGCTTGTATTCTCTTTTCCCGGGTTGGTTATTGGATCACTTATTTACAGTTTGCCTTTTATGGTACACCCGATACAATCTGGATTTGCAGCATTGTCGCCTACGCTTAGGGAAGCTTCTTTTTCACTTGGTAAAAGCAAGTGGCAAACGCTTTTAAAAGTGTTGCTGCCAAATATTAAGTCATCTATTTTATCGGGTCTGGTGCTTACGTTTGCGCATACCGTAGGCGAATTTGGCGTTGTGCTTATGATTGGTGGTAATATTCCAGGCGAAACAAAAGTAGCATCTATTGCCATTTACGATGAAGTAGAATCTATGAACTATCCCGACGCAAATATTTATGCAGGCATTTTATTCGCTGCAACATTTGTTATTCTGCTGGCGGTGTATTTAACCAATCACAGGCTTGAAAAGATAAGAGGTATATGATCGAATTTAAACTGCATAAAAAACTACATGCCGCAGACGGAATAATGCAAATGAATTTTTCATGTATTATTGAAGAAGGCGAACTTATAAGTATTTATGGCTCATCGGGTGCAGGTAAAACATCTATCTTAAGAATGCTGGCAGGCTTTCTTGAACCGGATGACGGCACCATTGTTTTTAATGATGAGATTTGGTTTAACCGGGTAAATAAAATAAATATTCCTCCACAAAAAAGAAATATCGGTTTTGTTTTCCAGGATTATGCTTTGTTCCCCAACATGAGTGTGATAGAGAACCTGGAATTTGCATTACAAAAAGGCGAGCCAAAAAATATTATCGGTGAATTAATGCAGGTAACAGAACTGGAGCAACTGCAAAGCCGAAAGATTCAAATCCTGTCTGGTGGCCAAAAACAACGCGTTGCACTGGCAAGAGCATTGGTAAGAAAACCGCGCCTGTTATTATTAGATGAGCCCCTTTCTGCAATAGACAATGAACTGCGCTCAAAGCTGCAGGATATTCTTTTAAACATTCACCGCAGCTATCATTTAACTACTGTTTTAGTAAGCCATAATGTTGGGGAAATCATCAAATTATCCGATAAAACAATATTCCTCGAAAACGGTATAATTAAAAAAAGCGGCGAACCGGCGGCAATGTTTTTTCCGCAAACAAACCATGAAGACTTTAGTATCGAAGGGTATATTATACAGATTACAAATACGGAAAATGATTATCTTGTAACAGTGCTTGCAGGCAATCAAATAATAAAAGTTAAAATGGCGGAAAGCGAAATTAAAAATTTAAATAAAAGGGATAAAATAATGCTTTCATCAAAAGTATTTGAGCCAGTTATTAAAAAAATAAATACGGAGTAAAATACATTTTATGAACCGGGCTTTATTAATTTTACTGATCGTTCCTTGCGTCGCACCCTTGTACTGCATTAAGCAGATGCAGCTTTCAGCAGCCGCTCACAATTTGTACCAACAGGTTATATAAATTTTATTTTGCGCTATGCGGTGGATGCTGAAGTTGACCATTGATATACCGATAAAGTGATTGCGACGCAACCGGGATGCCATGAAAACAAATGCTGGTATCAAATTTTTTAAAAACTTGGTTAACTTAAAATATGAAAGAAATAAAAGCCATCATCAACGCATATAACAGTATTGACTTTACCAGCACTAAAGCATCGCTGGCAACAGTTGCAAGGGTTGAGGGCTCCTCCTACCGAAGAGCGGGTGCAAGAATGTTGGTTTTAGATAACGGTACTTATATGGGGGGCATCAGCGGCGGCTGCCTTGAAGGTGATGCACTACGCCGTGCACAAAAAGCGATTGCGCAGGATAAACCTTCTATTATTACTTACGATACCACACAGGATGATGGCGCACAAATTGGTGTGGGCCTGGGTTGCAACGGAATTATCGATGTGCTTTTTACGCCGTTGAGTAAAGAAGATAAAAGTAATCCTGTAGAATTACTATCAACACTTACTGAAACACGGATACCAAAGGTTGTTGTTACAATAACTGGAAGTAAAGAAAATTTACTTGGTAAGAATTTTATTTATGAAAATGATGACCAGTTTAGTAAGGTATTTGCTATGCCTGATTTGTTATGGCCGGTGCTGAAGGACCTGCATCATTCCATAGAAAGACAATCATCTGCTACAATCAGTTATAAAGATGCTGATGTAAAACTTTTTATAGAGGTTTTGTTGCCGGTTACACATCTGGTTTTATACGGTGGTAATTATGATATTTATTCCATGTCTAAATGCGCAACCGAGTTGGGCTGGAATGTAACAGTGGTAATGAATATTCAGAAAGCCAGTAAGCAGCTCTATGATATTGGCATAAAGGCAATCAATAACAAGGGCGCAGAAAAACCTGCAATTGATGGCTATACCGCTGTTGTATTAATGGCGCACGATTACAAAACAGATCTTAGTAACTTGCAGCAAATGCTGGCAACTGATACAAAATATATCGGGATGCTTGGTCCACGAAAACGCAGCCAGAAAATGTTTGATGCAATGATGAATGAAGGGAATGCAGTAAGCGAAGAAAATATGCAGCGCATTTTTTCACCGGCAGGCCTGGATATTGGTGCCGCAACACCTGAAGAAATTGCATTGGCCATTTGCGCAGAAATACGAAGTGTATTTGCAGGAAGAACCGGTACCAGCCTGCGATTACGGGAAGGAACGATTTATGGAAATTAATTTAAAGAAAACAAAAGTGCTGATAGATAACCACGGAAGAACGGTCAATTATTTACGGCTTGCAGTAACCGACCGCTGCAACCTGCGCTGTTTTTATTGTATGCCGGAGCAAGGCAATGACTGGCTTTCGCGCAACGAATTGATGAGTTACGAAGAAATGCTGCGCATCTGTTCTTTAATGGTAAGCATGGGTGTAGAGAAAATCCGCATTACCGGAGGCGAGCCTTTTGTAAGAAAAGATATTATGCGGTTTCTTGCTGCCCTTTCTAAACTTAGCGGTTTAAAGCAAATTAATATTACAACCAACGGCGTATTAACTGCACCGCTTGTTCCGGACTTAAAAAAACTTGGAATAAGATCGGTAAACTTAAGTATTGATACGCTGGACCGCAACCGTTTTTTCACCATTACGCGAAGAGATGAATTGCCAAATGTATTGGAAACACTTGATCAGTTATTGATTCATAACATTGAAACAAAATTGAATGCAGTGGTGATGGATGGAAAGAATACGCAGGACATTCTTCCGCTGGTGGAGCTTACAAAAGAGTTGCCCATCAGCGTTCGGTTTATTGAAGAAATGCCATTCAATGGAGGCGAAAATCATTACAGTACTTTGCGTTGGGATCATATCCGCATTCATAAAACCATCAAAGAAAAATATCCCGATTTGATTAAGATTCCTGATCCGCCATATTCCACTTCTTACAACTATCAAATACCTGGTCATAAAGGAAATGTAGGCATCATTGCCGCGTATTCACGCACGTTCTGCGGCACCTGCAACCGCATCCGCCTTACACCGCAGGGCATGCTCAACACCTGTTTATACGATGGTGGTGTGCTTAACCTGAAAGACTTGATGCGCAAGGGTTTGAGCGATCAGGAAGTTGCAGATTACTTATTAAATGCGTTAAATCATCGTGCAAAAGATGGCTTTGAAGCAGAGCAATTACGCAAAGAAAAAGGACCAGTACACGAGAGCATGGCAACGATAGGGGGATGAGAAAAATTTATACAAAGTAATACAATATTTTTAGCCGCGCTGCATTACTACTATGAAGCTTTTGTTGCGTCGCACTCTTGTACGGTTAACTTATATACTGAACAAAAATCAATCACTATTTACAATTTACTACCAGCAATAATGACTACCGTTGAACAGGCTGAACAAATTATTTTAGCAGAAATAAAAGATTACGGAACAGAAAGTATTTACTTCGAAAATACTTTGGGCCGTGTATTGGCAGAAGACTTAAAGGCAGACCGTGATCTGCCGCCATACAACCGTGTAACTATGGATGGAATTGCCATCAGTTTTGCCGCATTTGAAAACGGAATCCGTTCATTTAAAATAATCGCTACACAAGCCGCCGGCGATGCATGCTTCGAGATTAATCACCCATCTGAATGTATCGAGATTATGACTGGTGCTGCGTTACCGGCAACTACTGATACTGTAATCCGTTACGAAGATATTGACATAAATGATGGTACTGCAACCATACAAACTGAGTCAATAAATGAAGCCCAAAACGTACACTTCAAAGGGCGGGATAAAAAGAAAGATGATGTAGTTGCAAAAGCCAATCAACTTATAACACCTGCACTCATTAGTATGGCAGCATCTGTAGGTTACAAAGAACTTATTGTAAAGTGCTTACCAAAACTGGTAATAATTTCTTCCGGCGATGAAGTAGTGAATATTGATGAACAGCCAAATACTTTTCAAATAAGGCGGTCAAATATTTATACCATCAAAGCGGCTTTAAACCAGTACCGTATAGATGCAGATATGCTGCACATTCCGGATAATGCGGCTAAAACAAAAGACGAACTCGAAAAATCTTTACAGCAATATGATGTGATTATTTTAAGTGGCGGGGTATCGGAAGGCAAGTTCGACTATATACCCAAAGCACTGGAGGAATGCGGCGTAAGAAAAATATTTCATAAAGTACAACAGCGGCCTGGTAAACCATTCTGGTTTGGCAAACATGATAACAGCGTTTTGGTATTTGCATTTCCCGGAAACCCTGTTTCTACTTTTATGTGCCTGCACCGCTATTGTTTACCGTGGCTTGAAACATCTTTGGGATTGGAAGGGCAAACTTTGTATGCTGTTTTAAATGGTGACTACACATTCAAGCCGGCATTACAATATTTTTTGCAGGTTAAATTGAGTATGAACGTTAAGGGACAATTACTTGCCAAACCAATAACAGGAAATGGTTCCGGTGATTTTGCAAACCTGCTGGATACAGATGCATTTATGGAACTTCCATTAGAACGGAATAATTTTACAAAAGGAGAAGTGTTCAGGATATGGCCGTTTAACAGGCTTTTTTAGTTGCTCAATAATGTTAGGAACGTACAAGAGTGCGACGCAACAATGCATCATAGTAATTCAAATGTTTGGCTCATAAAAAAATAAGATGGACGACTTAACGCATATAGACAGTAATGGTAAAATAACGATGGTTGATGTGGGCGCAAAAGAAATTACGCATCGAATTGCAGTTGCAAGAAGCATCGTGTATTTGCCTGATGAAGTTTTGGCAAAACTAGTTGATGGAGATATTCAAACAAAGAAAGGATCGGTATTTCAAACGGCGATTATAGCAGGTATAATGGCCTCGAAAAAAACGGGAGAATTGATACCATTATGTCACCCGCTTGGGCTGGAAAACTGCGGCATTGCTATTGAGATAAATGATGGAAACGAACTGGTGATAGATTGCACTGCTAGCATTACTGCAAAAACGGGTATTGAGATGGAAGCCTTGGTGGGAGCGAGTATTGCGGCACTAACGGTGTATGATATGTGCAAAGCTTTGAGCCACGATATTGTGATTAAAGAAACAAAGCTTATGCAAAAAACAGGAGGTAAAAATGATTTCAAAAGACCATAAAAAGCACAGCGATATTGCAAGGCCTTCATTGGGCAATTTTGGACGTAATGAATTTGCGATTGTTGGTACAACTTGTGGCAACATAAAAACGTTGAGCGATGCAGTGATCAAAGCATTGGCGGCGAAATATAAATGTGCTTATATAGATGCAGATCATAAAGATGTAAATGCGGCGTTGCATACACAGAATGCATTTGTGGAATACACCGATAAAATTTCTTACCGCGAATTTCGCTACAAAAAAGAACTGGATAAATTTAAATACCATGAACTGTTTAACGAAACAGATTTGGTATTGGTGAATGGCAATCACAATGAAGCAATTCAGCAAATTGTTGTAATTGATAAAGTAAAAGAAGGATCATTGCCAAAGAGAATTAGACAGTTGACCAATGTTAAACTGATCTTACTCGCCGATGATGCAGACAGCATTTTCGATTTTATAAAAGAAACGCTTCCTAACTGGCAATCGTTACCCATTTTAAGTTTAAATGAAACAGTTAATATTATTACATTCTTTAAAAAGCAAATGGAACTAAGCAAACCTGTTTTAAATGGTTTGGTTTTAGCTGGCGGCAAAAGCGTAAGAATGGGTTTTGATAAAACGTTGATTGAATGGCACGGAAAAGAGCAACGTGATTTTATGGCGGATACATTGAAAGAAATTTGTAACGATGTTTTCATTAGCTGCCGTGCAGATCAACAAAAAGAAATTGCCAATTATAAAACTATAGCTGATACGTTTACTGATCTTGGCCCATATGGTGCTATACTTTCGGCATTTCGCCAAAACCCTGATGCAGCATGGCTTGTTACAGCAAGTGACCTTCCATTAATCGATTCGGCAACTTTAAAATATTTGATTGATTACAGAAACAACTCTTCTATTGCCACAACTTTTGAAAGTCCGCATGATGGTTTACCGGAACCATTAATTACAATATGGGAACCGAAGGCATATTCCATTTTACTTTCGTTTTTAGCGCAGGGTTATTCCTGTCCGCGAAAAGCATTGCGCAATAATGATGTAACCATTATTAAAGCACAGCATCCAGAAAAATTAATGAATGTAAACACGGAAGAAGAGTTAATGAATGCGAAAAAATTACTAGATATTAAAATCTCCGCATTTTAATGCAACCAGAATTCCTTAGATACAGTTGCCAATTAAAACTTCCTGGTTTTAATGAAGCAGTTCAAAATAAATTGCAGCAGGCAAAAGTATTGATCATTGGTGCCGGTGGTTTGGGTTGCCCCGCCGCACAATATCTCGCAGCATCCGGTATTGGAACGCTGGCCATTGCAGATGATGACACCATTTCTATTGGCAACCTTCACCGCCAGATTTTATACACACCTGCTGAAGTTGGTAAAAAGAAAGTACTCATTGCAACAAAAAAATTACGACAACAAAATCCACAGATCAACATT
>JBBRDW010000162.1:0-8020 GCA_038203525.1 Chitinophagales bacterium
GTTGGTTTGGATGCAGCATCCTGGCGCTATTATGGAAGGGCTGCCAATGCACTAAGCTGGGGCGAAACGGCTGCGTTAGCGGTGTTACCAAACGCACCTTCTCTTGTGCATCCCGGAAAGAACCGCGATATATTATTGCGCAAAAGAAATGAACTGCTCGATAAACTTGCTGCTAATAAAACCATTGATTCAACTACCTGCAATCTTGCAAAACTGGAGCCATTGCCCGGCGCACCAAAACCATTGCCGCAACTGGCGCCGCATTTATTAGACCGATGCAAAAGAGATTACAATACGCTTGTAAAAAACAAGGCTTCGTGGCCAACAGAAATTGAAACAACAATTAAAAGCAACCTGCAGCAACAGGTAAACAATATCATCTTTCAGCATCATGAACAATTAAAAGGAAACCAGATTAATAATGCTGCGGCAATGGTGGTGGAAATTGAAACAGGCAATGTACTTTCTTATGTAGGCAATGTTTATTTACCTGCTGATTCTTCGCTGCAAAGCAATGTAGATGTGCTTGCTTCCAAACGTAGCCCCGGCAGTACTTTGAAGCCATTACTGTATGCATCATTGCTTACTGAAGGTACCATGTTGCCACGCCAACTCGTTGCTGATATTCCCACGCAAATGGGCGGTTATATGCCCGAGAATTTTGATCTTGGTTACGATGGTGCTGTGCCCGCCAACCGTGCACTTTCAAGAAGTTTAAACATACCTGCAGTGCGTATGCTGATGCAGTTCAAATACCAGAAATTTTACGATGTTTTAAAACAATGCGGCTTTACTACATTAAACAGGCCTGCCGATAATTACGGCATGAGTTTAATTCTCGGCGGCTGCGAAATTTCGCCTTACGAACTGGCTGGCGTTTACAGCAGCATGGCAAGAATGTACAATCATCAGCGAATCAACAAAGGTGAATGGAATACTGCGGATTGGTTTATGCCAAAATACAGCCGTCAGCCGTCAGGTATCAGCCGTCAGGTATCAACTACAAACTACAAACCACCAACTACAAACTTGTTCGACTACACCGCTCTCTGGCATACCTTCAATGCAATGAACGAAGTAATGCGCCCCGGCGAAGAAGGACTGTGGGGTTTGTTTTCTTCTGCACAACGCATTGCGTGGAAAACCGGTACCAGCTTTGGTTTCAGGGATGGCTGGGCTGTTGGTTTTACAACAAAATATTGCGTAATTGTTTGGGTGGGTAACACAACCGGCGAAGGAAGGCCTGATCTTACCGGCATCAACACAGCAGCTCCAATCCTTTTTGATATTTTTCGTTTACTGCCAAATGCAGAATGGTTTCAACCTCCATCGTCAGGTTTTATTTATATGCCTGTTTGCCATGAGTCAGGTTTTAAAGCCGGGCCCGATTGTGTAAAAGTTGATACCATCATGGTTTCTCAGAATGCAAAGAAAGCTACGGTTTGCCCTTATCACCGCATTATTCATTTAGATAAAACCGGCACCTACCGGGTTACAGAAAATTGCATGTCGCCTTCTGAAATGCAGCACCAGGGCTGGTTTATACTGCCGCCCACTATGGAATATTATTACAAACAAAAACATGCTGATTATAAAACGTTGCCTCCGTTCATGCCCGGCTGCATTAATGAAACAGTAAAAACACTCGACATTATTTACCCCGAAGAAGGCTCTAAAATCTATGTGCCATTAGAGATCAGCGGCGAACGCGGCAAGACTGTTTTCACCGCTACGCACCGCAACAGCAATGCAAAACTTTTCTGGCATCTCGACGATGAATATATTGGCACCACTACACAGTTTCATCAAATGGCGGTAAGCCCGGTGGCAGGTAAACATATCTTAACTGTTGTTGATGAAAACGGAGAAAGTGTTACCAGAAATTTCGAAATATTGAATAAAGAGCGTGACTAAAAATTCACCGTGCCCAATAAAGTCAGAAAGTACAAGAGTGCGACGCAAGTAAAGCTCAATAGTTATTCTTATCCCTGGCTAAAAAAAATTCGGTTCTTAACGGGGGATACAATATCGATCAGCAAGCTTGCGGCAAACTGTTGTTGGGGCAAACTGTTTTGCGGAGAAAAATGTAAAGTTTAATTACAAACTTTATCAGCGCAGCAACTGCTGGCAAAGGCTTCGGGCTTGGCTTTGAAGGCAAAACCCATTCCGAGTATGTAGCCCATTGCTTCGCGTAGCGCATCGTTGCTTTTAAACTGGGGGTTGGTGTTTATGTCTGCATGCACTTCCATATCTACATTGTGCTCAATAAACAGGTTGCACAACTCATACGCAATTTCAATGCTCTTACTTACTTCAACCAGCATGCGTTCTTTAATATTGTACTTATATTTTGTTTTTTCGTTGTGTATATACATGAAGCCACCATTGTGTTCGCGCAGAAAAACGATTACCGTTGCAAACTCGGTTTCTTCGCCTTTTACCTGGCTGTCTGTGCCAATGCATACTTTAAGATGAACGCCCTTTTCGACTTCGGCTTTTATGGCATCTTCAACGGCATCTTTTATGGGAAGATGAATAGGCTCTCCATTAAATTTTCTCCAACGCATAATTAAAAGGTTTGCTCAATTTACGCAATCAATTGCATTGCAAAAAAAACTTATTGATTATTTTAATGTAAACAATTTTTATACGCGGTTATGCCCAGGCTTTTTATAGGAGCCCGGCAATAGATTTTTTATAGCATCAACTGTTGCGTCGCACTCTTGTACTGTATCTCTCTGCGGAGCAAAGCGAATGGGGTGTTCCTATAAAAAATAGTACGGTTAAAGTTTTAAAGCAACCTTCTGGCAACAGACCCCGAGGTAATATTTTGATTATGCATTTCGCTTATTAAAACAACGCCGGGCTTTTTGCCTTTCTCAAAACTACCAAGACTGTCATTCATCTCCAAAGCTTTTGCGCCATTGATGGTGGCCCATTTTAAGATTTCAGCTGTATCAATTGTATAGCCCGACTCCTGTTGTATGCGGCGCATTTCATCTAAAATACTCAGGCTCCAGTTGCTGCCGTAGCTGTCGGTACCCAGTACAATACTGCAGTTATTTTTCCTAAACAAATCAACCGGTGGCATGCGACCTTCTATATAAAGATTGGCGTTTGCGCAGAGGCAGAAATAAGTTTCCGGTTTCGGGTTTCCGGTTTCCAGTTTTGTAAAATCAATATCTTCCTGCGAGGTGTAAGTGTTATGTATCAACAACAGGTTTTTGGGTTTACTTAAAAGAGGCAAATAGCTTTGCAAAGATGATTTTCCGGAAGGCTGAAAAAAGGAAGTATCCATTTTTAAAAAATCGTAAAGGCGGAAAAAATCGCCGGTTTTATTTTTATACAATTCATCTTCTGCTGCACATTCCTGGTTATGGATGCTTACTATTTTGCCGGTTGATGCATCGTTGATCAAATGAAACATTTTATTGCTGATGGTATAAGGCGCGTGCGGAACAAGCGAAGTTTTTAGTTGGTGGTTTGTAGTTTGCAGTTGGGCAAACTGGTCATAAATATTTTCATAGAATCTAAAACGCTCCACTGCACTGGCTTCTGAAAAGCCGAGCACTTCAATGAAATTATGCCATCGAATGCTGCTTTTTTGTTTTATGCCAATACTATCTGTGGTGTTGCTGATATCGCCCACGGCAACGATACCACCATTATACATTTCCTGTTCAGCGTTGCGCATGGCTTCGTAGATATTCTCGTTGGTGGCGCTGCGCTGCTGCAATACCTGCAAAATAAAATCGACCAGTCCTGTGCGGATTGGGATTATGCCTTTCATGTGGCTCAGTTCAAGGTGGCAGTGGCAATTGATGAAACCAGGCGTAAGCATTCCTTTTAATTGCTGAACATCATCCCCGGCATCTTTTATATCTGCTATGTCCTGAACAATTCCTTTTTCATCGGTAATTAGCACATGGTGGCGGTGAAGCATTGCAGTTCCGGTAAAAATATGATCTGCTTTAAATTTTTGGTAAGCCATGCTGTAAAGTTAATAGAGATGTTGCAAGCCAATGAAATCACTTAAATTTGCCGCCCAAACGGAGTATGAGGTTTCGAAATTACAAAGCTGATTCGTGCTTTAAAACTGTTAGCACTGTAGTTGCCGAATAAAGATTTACCGTACAAGAGTGCGACGCAAGTAAAGTTTCATCGTTAAAAAAAAGCCGGGTTCCTAAAATGTATAAAAAATGATCGACCAGTTAGACAGTATAAAAGCCAGGTTTCAGCAGGTGGGCATTGCGCTTACCAACCCCGAGATTATCAATAATCAAAAGGAGTATCAGCAATTCAGCAAGGAATACAAGCAGCTGGAAAAAGTTATGGAGCCTTATGAGGAATACCGGAAACTGCTGGTAGATCATGCATTTGCCAAAGAAGCATTGAACGGCAACGACGAGGAATTGCGCGAACTGGCCAAAATGGAATTGCCCGAACTGGAAGAGAAAAAAGATGCACTTGAAAAAGAACTCACCAAACTTCTTATTCCAAAAGATCCGCAGGACGATAAAAATGCAGTGCTAGAAATTCGTGCCGGTACCGGCGGCGATGAAGCAAGCCTTTTTGCAGGCGACCTGCTAAACATGTACCTGCGTTACTGCAATAAAAAGGGCTGGAAGACCGCCATTGTAAGCGAAAGCGAAGGAACCGTTGGCGGTTATAAAGAAGTGGTGGTGGAAGTTCAGGGCGAAGATGTGTATGGTACATTGAAATTTGAAAGCGGCGTACACCGTGTACAGCGTGTGCCCAACACCGAAACACAAGGCCGTGTACATACCAGTGCTGCAACAGTTGCAGTAATGCCCGAGGCAGAAGAAATAGATTTTGAATTGAACCCTGCCGATGTAAAAATGGAAACGGCAAGAAGCGGCGGCGCGGGTGGACAGAATGTAAACAAAGTTGAAACAAAAGTTTTTTTAACGCATATACCCACGGGTGTGGTGGTGGTTTGTCAAACAGAACGCAGCCAGTTGGGCAACCGGGAAAAAGCCATGACCATGTTGCGCACAAAACTCTACGAAGAGCAAGTACGCAAACACGAAGATGAAATTGCCCGCCAGCGTAAAACCCTGGTGAGTACCGGCGACAGAAGTGCCAAGATACGTACCTATAACTGGCCACAGGGGCGGGTTACAGACCATCGAATTGGTTTAACATCGTACAACTTACCAGCAGTTATTGGCGGCGAAATTGAGGAGTTTATCGAGGCTTTACAGATGGCGGAGAATGCAGAGAAAATGACGAAGCAGAATTAGTTTGTAGTTTATAGTTTGTGGTTTGCAGTTGATTGGTACGAAAAATAATTAAGAGCCCGGCAGAAATATTTCATAGCATCGCCTGTTGCGTCGCACTCTTGTACAGTATAACTTTATTCAGCTATTTGCATCAACTTAACAAGATGCTTTCCTTATAAATGAACATTATCAATTTATTAGTACGTTCAATACTTCCCTTTAGGGAACGGGGATTTTAACTATGTACATTGCAGTAATACACCACAGTCACGATTTTTCAAACGATTATGCAGCTTATCTTTCCAAGCTGCTGGATGATACTGCAACAGAATACAGTTACGAGGCAAGAGATTACCATCATCAACAGGTGGTTAAAGATCCTTTACCAAAAGAAAATCTCCTGCTGCATATTGTAATACCTGCCACTGGCAGCTTTTTATTAAAGTACTGGTACGGCGTAAAATTACCTTCAATTTTTAAGAAGTATAAAATTGAAAAAGTGCTTTGTTTATATGCAACATGCACTTCTTCAAAAGTTCCGCAACTGCTTATTTTTCCCGGTACAGAATTGTTGCAACCCGATAAAAAAATGCAATTCTGGAAACAATTTGCGGCAAAGCGGCTAAAAAAAAGTATCCAAACAGCAAAGCATATTATTACATATTCGAACCACGCAAAAAAAATATTGCAGGATCTTGGAGGTAATGATAATAATAAAAAACTGGTGCTTCCATACACGGTAAACGAAATATTCAAACCGCTTGAATGGCACGATAAACTTTATATAAAAAGCAGGTTTGCCGACAACAAAGAGTATTTTATTTCGGTACTCGGCGATAACGATGAAAAGAGCTTTACAGCATTGCTAAAAGCATTCTCGAAATTTAAAAAATGGCAACAAAGCAGCATGCAATTGATACTGTTGCCAAAAGAAGAAGCATTCGCTAACATAATATATGACAAACTCGATACTTACAAATACAAGGATGATGTAAAGCTGGTGAACGATGCAGACAAAAAAGAAACCGCTGATCTGATGGCTTCCGCCTATGCCTTTCTACATATTGCGGCAGAAGATGCAGACCTGCTTGCAGTAACTGCCGCATTGCAGTCTGCTACGCCGGTGATAGCATATTATACTGAAAGCCTGCAGGAGTATTGCGGCGATGCTGCCATACTTGTTAAAGAGCCTGGCTTCGAAGCTTTTGGCGATCAGTTAACGCAACTGTACAAAAACGAAACTTTAAGAAGCGAGATGAGTGAGGCAGCAATAAAAAGTGCTGAAACATTGCAGCAAAAAGAACATGCCGCGGCTTTATGGCAGCAGATCAATGCCTTGTAAACATTTGACTAAACCAATTCAATTACATTTGCAAGCCTTTTAATTTTTATAATTATGCATACATCAACAATTAGTATAGACGTTCACTTAGACAAGGATAAAGTTCCCGAGCAAATCAACTGGAAAGCAGACAGCAGCTCGGCAGAAGAAACGCAAAAAGCCAAAGCAATGATGCTCGCTTTTTGGGATGGAGCAGAGAAAAGCGCACTGCGTATTGATCTTTGGACAAAGGATATGATGGTAGATGAAATGGCCGATTTCTTTTATCAAACCATTATGTCTATGGCCGATACTTACAAACGTGCAACCAACAACGCAGAACAAGTGGCCGATATGAAAAAATTTGCAAAAGATTTTTATAACAAATTCCGCGAGCAGCAGTTGAAGGAGAACAAATAAGTTCATAGTTTATTGATCATGGCAAAACCATACCAACCATAAACTATAAACTACAAACCACAAACTATAAACCACAAACTTAATAATATGAGCTTAGAAACACAGGTAATGGAAGAAATGAAAGATGCCATGAAAGCCAAAGCAGAAGGCACTTTGCGTGGGCTGCGTGCTATAAAAGCAGAAATCATTAAAGCCAAAACCGAACCCGGCGCACATGGTGAAATAAGCCCGGAAACCGAACAGAAAATGCTGCAAAAAATGATGAAGCAGCGTAAAGATTCCCTTGAAATTTACCAGCAGCAAAACCGCCCGGATCTTGCGCAAAAAGAGATCGAAGAAATTGCAGTTATAGAAAGGTTTATGCCCAAGCAAATGAGCGACGCTGAGTTAAAAGAAGCGGTTGCAAAGATCATTACAGAAGTTGGCGCTTCATCGCCTGCCGATATGGGTAAAGTAATGGGCGTTGCTACTAAACAACTTGCTGGCAAAACAGATGGTAAAGCAATATCTGCTGCAGTTAAAGAGTTATTGAGTAAATAAACCACGATCCATAATCAGCAACAATGGCAATAGACATTATCTTTTTGATAATACTTGCAATGGCAGTCTTTAAAGGATTTAGCCGTGGTTTTATTGTGGCTATATTTTCATTTCTTGCTATTATAGTTGGGCTTGCTGCCGCCCTAAAATTTTCGGTACTCGTTTCTGCATGGCTGCAGGGGCATACAAATATTGGTGCACAATGGCTGCCGTTTATTTCTTTTGCAGCCGTAATGATTGCGGTAATTATTTTGGTAAAATGGATCGCCAATATCCTTCAGGCAAGTGTAGAAATGGTGTTGCTGGGCTGGCTAAACAACCTCGGCGGAATTGTTTTATATGCTCTTTTATATACAATGGTGTACAGCATTATTTTATTTTATGCAACGCAAATGGGGCTCATACAAAACAGCACAACAAAAGTCTCTCTAACCTACAATATCATTGAACCCTGGGGCCCAAAAATAATTGGTCTTATAGGTTCCATTGTACCCGT
>JBBRDW010000163.1:0-7687 GCA_038203525.1 Chitinophagales bacterium
CAATCGTTATGCTAATCAAATTCAAATTAAAACAATTTGCCTGATACTTCGGCAGCAGATTGTTTTCAACGGCTGTTGAAAGCTGAATAGCGTTCAAAACGTACAAGGGTGCGACGCAAGAGACGCTCAAAAGGAGTAATATAGCTTGGCTCCTAACTTTTCGCAATATAGCTGGTTCTTTATTATCGTAAAAAATTGTTCAGACTTTTACCGAATGTACAGGCATACTGGTGTTAATTTTCTAAAGTCAATAATTATGAAGAAATAAATATTACAATTGAAAGGAACAGGTAAATAGGTTTTTGGAGTATACATAAACAAATAATAGAAGCCGGGAAAAATAAAAAAAAAATGATTTTGGCAAATCTTTTTCTGGGGGTTACGTGGGAGGTTAATGGTTCAAAATCTTTTTCGGGAGCTTAAAAACGGACAGTAATGTTACCTGCCTTTTTCTTATATCATTTTTTCTCTAAAGAAATACTAAAACATTTACCGTTAGCTCCGTTGTTAAACCAGAATTTTACCTTGCATTATGAATTACCTGGCGCATGCATATCTTTCTTTCAAAGATCCCTCCATATTGTTGGGTAATATGATCAGCGATTTTGTAAAAGGCAAAACAAAGTTTGACTATCCGCCTACAGTGCAAAATGGTATTATGCTGCACCGGCAGATTGATCATTTTACGGATACACACCAGGTTACCAAAAAGGCCATGCTCGTTTTTAAACCATTAGTTGGTGCCTACGCTGGTGCATTTGTTGATGTGGTCTATGATCATTTTCTTGCTAATGATACGGTTGAATTTCCAGATACCTTATTGGAAGAATTTGCTCAAAATACTTACCATAGTTTAAGGAATAGGAAAGGCCTTATGCCTGAAAAATTTATTGCAATGCTCCCCTACATGATTAGCCAGAACTGGTTGGTAAATTATCGCTTTGCCAGAGGTATCGAAAATAGCTTTGGGGGTATCATTCAACGGGCAAAGTATCTGGAAAGGAATGATAAAATTATGACCAGTTTTATCGAAAATTATGAATTGCTGCAGCATTGCTACAATGATTTTTTTCCTTCATTAAAGGCCTTTGCTTTAGAAAATTTTAATTTATTCCAAAAGGAATAATTTTTCGTCTACTGCAATAATTGTGGTAAGATTTTTGTTTCTAATTGGGTTTATCCGGTTTAATCCATGAACTTTATTTCAAAAAAAATTATAATGAAAAATTTTATACCCGCCCTCTTTTGCATCTTAAGCCTCAGCGCATTTGCACAGCAAAAGCCAACCGATCTTGATAAGAGCCCAATGGACATGAGTTATGCACCGGTTAATTACCCCATTTTAAAAATGAACGGCAAGGTTGCCAATCCACCGGTTGCGAGGGTTATTTATGGCAGGCCGCAGAAAACTGGCCGCCAGATTTTTGGTGGTATCGTAAACTACAATCAGGTATGGCGTATGGGCGCTAATGAGGCTACAGAAATAGAGTTTTTTAAGAACGTAAAGATCGGTGGAAAAACCATTGCAAAAGGCAGATACACGATGTACGCCATATGTAATGAAAGTAAGTGGACATTAATTTTCAATACCGAAAAAGATATATGGGGGCTGTCTTATAATGAGAAGAAAGATGTACTGCGAACAGATGTTCCCGTGAAAATTACTGACTCACCGGTTGAGGCATTTACGATCTATTTCGAAGATATGAAAGGAGGTTCAAACCTCAATATACTTTGGGATAGTGTTAAGGTTGTATTACCAATCAATTATTAGATGCTTGCTTTTTCCCTCTAATCAACAAGTTTATTTAAGTGAGACTTTTTTAATGAACGATAAATTTGCACATTATAGATGCTTGCCGGTAGTTGGGTATAACTGATGCTTTTACTTAAGTACAAGAGTCCGCCTAAGGCGCAACAAAAGCTTAATCGTATTTCTATTGCCCGGCCCAAAAAACGTATAATTCTTACTCCAAATCGTTGTCTGCTTATTTTTTAATAGCGAAATTCATCCTTTTTGTATAATCAATGATTATCTTGCGGCAAGCAGAAATATCTAATTTTATTTAAACACTGCTACCAACAAAGTAAATAATTGGCTGTCTTAAATACTTTTTAGCTTATGAAACCAAGTCACACGATCAATGCTGCAATTACCTGTATGGGAGGCTTTGTGCCAGAAGATATTATAACAAATAAAGAACTGGAAGCACTCGTGCAAACCAGTGATGAATGGATCCGGAGCCGAACCGGTATTGGCGAAAGAAGAATACTTAAGGATAAAACCAAAGCTACCAGCGACCTCGCTATTTATGCCATTAATGAAATAATACGCAAAAAAAATCTTGATCCCAAAGAGATAGACTGTGTTATCTGCTCTACCATGACGCCGGACATGCAACTGAGTGTAACCGGCGCATACATCGCTACAGAGATTGGAGCAGAAAATGCCTGGGGGTACGATTTTACAGCCGCCTGCTGCGGTTTTATTTACGGACTTACTACAGCGGCTGCCTATATTGAGAGCGGCAGATTTAAAAAAATAATTGTGGTTGGCGTAGATAATATGACGCGTTTTGTTGATTACCAGGATCGCAATACCTGCATTCTTTTCGGCGACGGTGCCGGGGCAGCGCTGGTAGAGGCAAGCAGTGATCAAAGTTTGGGTGTTTTGGACAGTGTGTTCCGTTCCAATGGTTTTGGCCGGGCGCTAATGCACCAGAAAGCGGGCGGTTCATTAAATCCCGCAACGCATTCAACGGTAGATAAACGCGAACATTATGCATTTATGGATGGCAAAGCTGTTTATAAATACGCAGTGGCAGGTATGAGCGAAACCATCCTCGCAGTAATGAAGCAAAACAACCTTACAGCAGATGATATTGCCTGGGTTGTACCACACCAGGCTAACCTGCGTATTATAGAAGTAGTTGCGCAAAATACCGGCATGCCGTTAAGCAAAATAATGCTTAACATAGAAAAGTTTGGAAACACAATCGCCGCCACCATACCGCTGTGTTTGTGGGAGTGGGAGCCACGTTTAAAGAAAGGCGACAATATTATTCTTGTTTCTTTCGGCGGTGGTTTTACCTGGGGCGCTACCCTGCTTAAATGGGAGTACGATGGAAGTAGCGTACAGTAATTATACGCTAAAAAGAATGCAATAAATTTTTTGTAGCCAGCTAGAAAATTACAATTAAGCTTTACTTGCGTCGCACTCTTGTACAGTCGTAAAGTTATTCAGCTTATGCTGTGCAACACGCTTACAGCCTGCATTTCAACGGGCTTTTAATAGTCAAAGCCTTTATATTTAATGGAAAGATTTCGTCTAAAAGTGCTAATAACAAAAATGCTGCGGGTGTAAACCCGCAGCATTTTTGATTGATTCATATATAACTACCAGGAAACAGGTTTGTTGATAAAAATTATTTTTCAAACCGTAAAATGTATTCCGACGAGTATTCACTTTTATCTCCATACATATCCTTAAAAAAAAGCCGGGCTTTTTCACCCAATTTCAGGCAGGTATTTTTATTAGCTATATCCGCAGCATCGTTAACGGGCTGTAACGAGGGATACCACAGAATATGGCCGGGCTTGTCAACCAATAATTGCGGTTTAGTCCATTCCTGCGCATTAGCTCCTTTGCCCAGATCAATGTTTTTGTTAAACGATATATACAAGCTGCTACCCTGCCAGGAAGGGCCTTCCACTTTTCCCATCAGCATAACCCAGGCATTTAAATAGGTGTTCCAGCTTACAGATGGCCCCCAGTGAAATTTCCCTTTTGGCGAAGATGCGGGGCCGCCGCCTTCAGCAACCGGTATTTGCAAAGCCGAAATTGGGCTTCCTATGCCATCAGGTGCTGCATTAAAGGCTTTTCCATCCCATCTTCTTGCGTTGCCAACTGGGTTGTCGAGATCTGTTAATTTAATTCTGGCTACACTAATACATTGGCCACTCCTTTCTTTCTCAGTACTATAACTAGCATTGTTATATGCTCCGGGATAACCATATTCACCATAGAAAAGATAGAGGTAATCTCCGCTGGCAACTGCCGAAGGATCGCCTACACCACCTGCAAATGTATTTGACGTATTATGCGGTTTAAGTATCATTCTTGGTTGATAATCTTCTATAAAAATTCCCTTATTCGCCCATCTTCTGCCACCATCGCCAGATTTCATAATGCCGATCCTGCATACCGCTGCCGGAGAACTTGGGCCTGTAAGGCCCTGCGGCCAGTTTGCATCAATATACCCATAGCCAGTTGCGGCATCGTATGGGTTTGTCGCCGGGTAATTTTCATTGTGGTAAACAGCAAACAACGTATTTCCGGTTTTATCTTTTGCATCCTGGTAAACTGTTTCAAACCAAACGGCACCATGCAGGCCTGCAGCACCGGGTAATACATTTTGAGGCATGGCGGGTTCCGTAAATTCATGAGCTTTTCTACCAAAAGCCTCGTCTGCATTAGAGCCATCGGCAAACTTTAGTTCCCGGGAATAGCCCCACAGAGGGTCTTCACCATATTTGCCGGGGAAAATTCTGAATGTATCGCCAATCCACGCCTCCGCCATATTACAATCAACAAAAGAATTAAAATAAGTTTTGGTGGTTGGTATTAAAATAGCTTTGGGGTTAAAGGTATCTTCCGTTCCTTTTGTAGTTGCTGGCGCAAAAACAAATGCTGAAATAAGGAAGGTACAAAAAACTGCGCCAGCAATTACGAATAGATTTATTCTTTTCATTCCTGTGATTTTAGAGCAACTTTAATAAAAAATTATTTACCGGTTTATTAACCGAAACCAGAAGTTGAAATTATTGCATTAAAACCTAAGACGCCAAAATTTGTAATTTTAAAAATGCAGATTCTATTTAGCAGAAAGAGAATCATAAGCAAGCCTGTTTTTGTTGCCTTAAATTACTAAAGTACAAGCTTGCGACCACCGACCTGGGCGGGGCAAGCTGCAACAGGCGCTGCATTGCTAACGTATTGCCTGGTACAAAACATAGCTTTTATACCATCAGCGTGCAACTTTTATAAGATATTTTTTCCCTTTCATTTTTTCGTTTTGAACCAGCCGCAAAAGGTCTTTTATCCTATGCTTTTTTACGGCAGCAAAGGAAACAAAATCTTTAACTTCAATCAACCCAAGATCAGCTTTTTCGAGTTTTCCTTTCTGCGAAAAAAAGCCTACGATATCTGTTTTGTTCAGCTTGTCTTTTTTGCCGCCGCTTATGTAAAGTGTCATCCATGCGCTGGCTTTGGGCAGGCTGGTTTTGGCGGGTAAAATAACTTCGTCCAAAGGTTCTGAAATATAAGCAGGCAGCGGTTCCTGCACATATAGTATGACGTAAGCTGTACCCTCTGCCTGCATGCGGGCCGTGCGGCCATTGCGGTGCGTAAATTCTGCTCGTGTGGCGGGAAGATGATAATGAATTACATGTTTAACTTCGGGTATATCAAGCCCACGTGCGGCAAGGTCTGTAGCTACCAGAAACTGAGTTGTACCATTTCTAAACTGCACCAGTGTTTGTTCTCTTTCCATCTGTTCCAGCCCGCCGTGAAAACAGGCGTTTTCAATTCCTTTTTCTTTTAGCAGCTGGCTGGTTCGTTCTGCTGCTTCGCGGTGGTTGCAAAATATCAAGGCAGAGCCGTCGCGTAAAAAACACAACAGGTTGAAAAGACAATCTATTTTATCCTTTTCCTGCGAAACAACCATTTTTAAATTAAGCGTTGCAACGTTTTCTGTTTCAGTAATAAAGTCAACAACAACCGCATTGGTAACACCGGTAAATTCGGGTATTTCGACAGCCTGTGTAGCAGAGACCAAAATGCGTTTTTGCAGGCCTTTTAATTCACCGATTATCAAACTCATTTCCGGGTGAAAACCGAGTGCTAAAGATTTGTCGAACTCGTCAAGAATCAGGGTTGATATGCTACTCCAGTCAAAGGTTTCTCTTTTTATGTGGTCGGCGATTCTGCCGGGTGTACCAATTAATAAAGCCGGTGCCTCACTAAGGCTCTGTATTTCGGTAAGCATCGAATGGCCTCCATAACAACAGCTTGCTTTAAAACCCGTAGCCATTTTTTTCCATACGTCTTCTATTTGTAAGGCCAGTTCCCGCGAAGGTGTAAGTATGAGGCATTGTACTTTTTTATCCACTACATTTAGCTGCTGCAAAAGTGGTAACAGAAAAGCTATTGTTTTACCCGATCCTGTGGGGGCTAGCAGCAATACTTCTTTTCCTTTAAGAATAGCTTCCTGCGCGGTTTGCTGCATGGTGTTTAGGGCAGCAATGTCTAATGCTGCAAGGGCTTTGTTAATAAGGTCCTTCGTCTCCATGCTGCAAAGATAGCCTGTAAAGTGGCGGCATTATAAAGCTTACTTTTAAAGACAATTTTTTGGGCCCGGCATCGGTTTTTATGTCATCGTCTCTTGCGTCGCACTCTTGTACTGATGGAATTTTATTGAGCTTTTATCTCAGCGAAGCTCGATACTATTTGATGTTGGTCAGGCGACCAACATCGGCGAACACTCTTTTACTTTTAGTTCTGTAGTCGACAATGCCAGTGCATCAAGGTTATTTGTTTTTTAATGCGGTAATCTTTCCTTTCTGTAACTATAGTTAACTTGCCACTCTATTGTAGTAATTATCTATAAAATTATTTCTCCCAACTTTGAAGCATGAAACCACTACTTATATATTGCTACGATGCCTATTGTGGCTGGTGCTATGGCTTTAGTCCGGTAATTAAAAAGGTTGCCGCCGATTACCAAGATCGTCTTGATATGGATGTGCTTTCTGGCGGCATGATTATTACGGAAAAGCCGGTTGCTATTGCCGCTACCGCGGGTTACATTCAAGGGGCGTATAAAAGGGTTGAAGAAATTACCGGCATTAAATTCGGGGAAGATTATCTCTGGCATATTTTTAATCCGGAGCAAAGCGATTGGTTCCCAAACTCAGAAAAGCCGGCTGTGGCGCTATGTGTGTTTAAGGAATTTCACCGTGGAAAAGTGGTTGAATTTGCGGCAGACTTACAGTATGCGTTGCACTACGAAGGCCGCGACCTTACGGATAATGAAGCTTACCGTCATTTGCTGGATAATTATAATATTGATCCGGAAATTTTTTATGACCGCTTGAAAAGCGATAAATATAAAGAGAAAGCCTATTACGAATTCTCGCTGGTAAAGCAGTTAAATGTTACCGGCTATCCGGCTGTGTTTTTGCAAATTGCTGATACAAAGTTCTACCTGGTAGCACAGGGTTTTACTGATTATAAAACCCTGCATGAAAGAATTGAAAAGGTATTGAAGGAAACAAACACCTGATTGGTTATCAGGTTAATATTGACTGTGCAGCACAAACCTGCGAAATTGGACAGGGGCTTGTTGAGGCTGAAGTCTATAACATGATAAAAGCAGAATAGACTTAAGAATGTACAAGAGTGCGACGCAACAAAAGCTTCATTTATATTCTGCTGCCCGGCCCCAAAAATTTACATTCTTTTTTTATAATTAAATATTGCCCAGCTATTAAGAACAATGGCAAAGCCAAACATGATGAGTAACTGGTTCGTGATGTCTTTTAATGTGCTGCCTTTAATAACTACCATTCTTACTATCTCAATAAAGTAAGCAACAGGATTGAATTTGGTAATCCATTGTGCCCAAAC
>JBBRDW010000164.1:0-7581 GCA_038203525.1 Chitinophagales bacterium
GCTGTGGCATTGGGTTTTGAGAAGATGAGTTTAAAGCAGGATACACTCCGCTGTTATTTCATCAATAAAAATGATTCGCCTTATTTTGAGTCAGATATTTTTAAGAACACGCTCAGCTATCTGCAAACAGGAACTAACAAAGCAAGGTTAAAACAGGTTGCTAAAAACTTCCTGCTCGTTGCAGATGATGTAAAAGGCATGGTAGCCATGCACCAGTTTCTTAAACAAATGCATGGCGGGGTTATTAAACCGGCAAACCCGGTTACTATTTAAGCGGCAATAAAAATTCGGTTGATTTGTATAACTTCACTAAAACAAATCAACATGACAAACAACTCTTTTCTCGGCACAGATTCGTTACCAGACTATACGCCCACAAGCGATGAAAAAACACTGGCTTTACTTTCGCATATCCTCACGTTCGTTGCGCCTATACTGGCCCCTTTAATTATTTACATAATAAAGCGGGATGAATCAAAATTTATTGCGGCGCATGCAAAAGAATCATTCAATTTTCAACTCACTTTGGTGCTTGTCATTATTGGTTTAATTATTACAGTTGTAGGCATTATTTTTTTAGGATGGCTCGTGGGCATATTTTCTGTTGTATTGGTAGTAATGGCAACCGTACGTGCAAGCGAAGGCAAGCTTTACAAATATCCGTTCAGTATAAAATTTCTGTCGTAGTATTTTTTTTGAGCCGGGCAGAAGAATATGCATGTAGCTTCTGTTGCGTCGCACTCTTGTACTGATTGAACAATATTGGGCAGCCGCACTGTTGTGTAAAAAAAGACGCCGTTTTAATACAGGTATTAGAAGTTTGTTTCATATTGCTTTAAACATTAAAAAATCCTGTAAAATTGCCTTCCTAAATTTTAGCAGCAACAATTACACAGGTATCAAAAGCGTAGGTTTTTTTGTAATTAATTCTCCTATTTCAAACCCGCATAATTCCAGGAGCAGCTTCATCTCATCTGGAGTAAAAGCCCGCAAAGTGTCGGTATCAGTCGCTATCTCGTTCCAGGTTTCATTTTCTTCAACAAGGTAAGTGGAGTGCCAGTCCCAGGTAAAACCTGTTGTTAAATTACTAACATACCTGCTGTTACGTTTATAATTTTTGCGTTCGTAAACGGCTTCGTGCGAAAGAATTGTATCGCTGTTGAAACTTTTAAAAAACTGCCCGCCTCAATAAAATCAAAAATGAGCTTACCGTTTGCCGGTAAGATTTTATGGATGGAGTTGAAAGTATTTATTACACCTTCATTAGTAATAAGGTAGCTTATTGTTCGCCCCGTAATTGCAGCCGCATCAAAAATTGAAGCTGATACAAAGCTGCGCATATCTGCCTGCAGCAACCTGGCGTAGGTGCAATTTTTTTTGCTATTGCAAGCATTTCCGCGCTTATATCCGAGCCGGTATAATCAAAATTATCTTCAATAAATCTTTTGGCAGGATGGCCGCTGCCACAACCCATTTCAATTATAGAATTGCAGCGATATTTTTCAAGTAACGACTTGTAAAAAATATATTCTTCATCGTAGTTAATGAAGGTCTGGTACATGGCATGGTAAAGATTTGCAAAGTCGCTGTAAAGTATTGTCACCTGTTTTTTGTTTCGTGTGTAATTACCTTATTGTAAACGTTTCAGCTGCTGCTCAAAGATTTGCCGTACAAGAGCCCCGCCACAGCGTGGAGTAAAGCCCCACAAAGTAACGATTGCCGGGCTCAAAAAAAATTACCCCAATACTTTTTCTATGGCTTTAGCTTTTAATAAACACTCTTGGTATTCTTCTGCTGCATTGCTGTAAAATGTAATACCGCTGCCAACCTGGTAACTGAGATATCCGCTGCCCTGGTTATACATAATGCTGCGGATAACGACATTGAAATCGAAATTTTTTTCTGGCGAAATGTAACCAACAGCACCGGAGAAAATACCGCGTTTTGTTTGCTCGTATTGTTCAATTAGTTGCATTACGCGTTTCTTGGGTGCACCCGTCATGGAACCCGCCGGGAACATGGCTTGGAGGATCGATGTGAAATCAATATTTTCATCAAGTTCTCCTTTAATGGTAGAGATCATCTGGTGCAGCTGCGGAAAAGTGTAAATGCCAAAAAGCTCTTCCACCGTTACTGAATTTTCTCTGCAGATTTTACTGAGATCGTTTCTTATAAGATCCACAACCATTACATTTTCGCTTCGTTCTTTACTGCTTTCATAAAGAGTTTTTTTATTTGCTTCATCAGCAGTTTTATCTGCGTTGTTGCGGGCAATAGTCCCTTTAATTGGCTGAGATATAATTTTATTCCCCTCTTTTTTTATGAATCTTTCGGGGCTTGCGCAAAGCAGGAATTTATCGTTCACTTTGTAAAAACAGGAGAATGGATTTGGCGAAACTATGCTGAGCTGCCAGTAAATATCGAGCGGATTTATTACAGCGTTTTCAGCATAAAACTCCATGCAATAATTGATCTCGTAACAATCTCCCCGAAGAATGTGATTTCGCAGTATTTCAATGGTTTCGATATAGGTTTGCCTGTCTATGCGGGCTTTTATTTCTAAATTATTTGTTGGTGACAACTTTCGTAAAATGCCTGCAGAAATATTATTAAAAATATCAGCGGGTTGATGATCAAGGCTGGAAATTGTTATGGTCTGGCCATCTGCTTTAATTACTGTTTGGGGGCAAAATAAAAATACATTGGGGAATTGTACATAATCTGGTTTGGGAGAAGTAGTTGTTTCAACGATATTATTGAAATCGTAATTAAAATGACCGAATAGCCAGTCATCATTAATTTCAAAAAAATGCTGCAGGGAATCCTGAGGGCTAAAAGAATAAGCAGCCTCGGCGCCGAGAAGCCATTCATAAGAATGATGCTTTTCGGTGTATTGATTATTGTCTAAAAAACAGCAGGCGGTAAATTGGCTTGCCCAATTCAGCGCCTGCTGTTTAAAGAGATTTATATCGGTTACTGAGAATGAAGCGGAATGTCTATGCACAATTATGGCAATGCTTTAATAGTCGTCATCATCGTCATCATCAAATCCTTTTGAATCATTGAAGAGGTCAAATTCCTTAAAATCATCATCAAGTGAAAGATCATCATCAGCCGCAGCCTTTTTGCCGGTACCTGTACCAGTAGACTTTTTACCTTTCGACTTTGGAACATCAAACTCTTCAAAATCTGGATCCCAGCTATCCTCTTCTTCGGGCTTTTCCCATTCATCCACTTCATCCGGGCCACTATCGTCATCATCGTCATCATCAACACTGCTTTTTTTGGACGGCGATTTGGATGCTTTTGCTGCAGATGGCTTTACATCATCATCGTCAAAATCATCGTCGTCATCCTCCTCTTTCTTTTTAGCTTTCAGGGCGGACTTTGGTACACTTTTTTTCTCCGGTACAGGTGTTTTAGGGCCGGCATTTTTTTTGTCTTTGTCTGATTTTGATGTCATATCTCTACAGATTAATAACGTAAAATTTAAACGAGTTTTTTATTCGGCAAAATATTTTTTTGGCACCTCTTCTTAAAGGTTTTAAAGTATCAATTTATTAGGCTTTCGCCGAATACCGAATAGCTAAAATAAAGCAGTAAATTATTATAAACAAATGATCTGCTCCCTACCCGGTCCGTTGGAAACAAATTTAACCGGAGCCCCCACATATTTGTTGATAAACTCAATATAAGTTGACATATTTATGGGTAATTCTGCTGCATCCTTTATTTGGGTACTATCGGTATTCCAACCATCAAAGCTTTTATAAGCCGGGTCAATATTCACTCTTGTCATCTGAAAAGGAACTTCTTCTTTCTGTTCACCATTAATATTATAGGCGGTGCAAACCTTAAGTTCTTCAAAACTGTCCAGTACATCTGCCTTGGTCATTACTATCTGAGTAACGCCGTTAATCATACAGGCATATTTAAGCGCAACCAGGTCTATCCAGCCACAACGTCTTGGTCTGCCGGTAGTAGCACCAAATTCACTGCCAATTTTTCTCAATTCCTCGCCAGTCGCATTTTCAAGTTCCGTAGGGAAAGGACCACTGCCAACACGGGTACAGTATGCTTTGCTAACACCCAGTATATCTTTTATCTTCTGTGGTGCTACGCCCAAACCATTGCATACACCTGCAGAAATGGTGCTGGAAGAAGTTACAAATGGGAAAGTACCAAAATCAATATCCAGCATGCTACCCTGTGCACCTTCGGCAAGTACTTTTTTTCCTTCGCTTATCTTATTATTTATGAAATACTCTCCATTAACAATATTAAGCGTACGCAGAAATTCCAGCGCCTCAAAAAACTCTTCTTCCCATGCAGAAATATCTTCAATAAAATGAAAATTATCCAGTAGTTTCTGGTGTTTCAGGCGAAGCTTTATATAATTCGTAATAAAACTTTTATCCATTAAATCCCCTACACGCAGTGCATTGCGGCCAGTTTTATCCATGTATGCAGGGCCGATGCCTTTTAAAGTAGAGCCAATCTTGCTATCGCCCTTCTGCAGCTCCGATGCCTTGTCCAGGGCGCGATGGGTTGGAACAATAAGGTTAGTGCGTTGCGAAATAAACAAGTTTTTCCTTACATCAATACCAAATGAAGCCACGGCATCGCATTCCCGTTTTAGTGTAACGGGGTCAAGCACTACACCGTTGCCAATTATATTTATTTTATCCTGGTGAAAAATACCTGACGGAATCTGGTGCAAAACAATTTTCTTTCCTTCCACATACAATGTATGCCCGGCATTGGGGCCGCCCTGAAAGCGTGCAACTATATCGTACTTAGGTGCAAAGTAATCAACGATTTTTCCTTTGCCTTCATCACCCCACTGTAAACCGAGAATTACATCTACCATGAAAATATTTGTTTGTGAATGGCAAAAATAAACAGTGCGGCGGTTTTACAAGAAATGTTTTTAAATATTGTAAAGAAAACTTTTGGGCCGGGCTTCCGGTAATATAATTAAGCTTCGTTGCGTCGCACTCTTGTACATTCAGAACTTCATTGAGCAAGTTACATTATTCACAAGTTCACAACTTCCATCAGTTAAAACAGCCAAAGAACGCGTGAATGTTTGGGCCCTGTGAACTGCTGCTTCACTTCCTCAAAGTACAAGTGTGCGACGCAACAGTTGATGCTATGAAATACCAAAGCCGGGCACATAAAAACCACTAGCCAAATTTTGTTGTTGATACCTAAAAACAAAAATTGAAATATATTTTAAGTGCTGATATTTTTCTCATCTTCCATAAAGCGCTTTTCGCGCTGCCACCATCGGTAGCCCAGTATGCCCGCAATACCAAGTGGAGTAAACATGAGGTAAAGTATGCCGGAGTTCATGCCCTGGGCTGGCTTTTCGCCCAATTGCGATGCCGTTTTTGTGCAGATTGAACATTGTGCGTACGCACAGGATAAACACAGGAAAGCAAATAATATGATCAATAACCTCTTTTTCATCAAATCTTATTTCGTTACAAAGATATAACCGTAAAACGAGCAAAAAAGTTTTTACCTTCCTCTATTAAAATTTTAACGATGAATAACCGCAGAAAATTTTTACAGCAGCTTACATTAACCGCCGGGGCATTTTCGGCAAGCAGTTTATTTAACCAGCTGCAGGCTGAAAGTTTTGATAATGCAAACAGCAAAGTAGAAGGTTTTGCAGCCGATGCAGTTGCAGGTGATGAAGATTACTGGAGTGTTATTCAGCAGGCATATACCGTTAATCCAAACATCATTAACCTGAACAATGGCGGGGTTAGTCCGTCACCAAAAGTGGTGCAGGAAGCTGTGGAGCGATATAATAAATTAAGCAATGAAGGACCATCGTATTTTATGTGGCGCATACTCGATATGGGCCGCGAACCGCTGCGACAAAAACTTGCGGCGCTGGCAGGTTGCGATGCAGAAGAAATTGCTATTAACCGCAATGCAACCGAATCGTTAAACACAGTAATTTTTGGCCTTGATCTTAAGCCCGGCGATGAAGTGATTGGCACCAAACTCGATTACCCCAACATGATCAACGCATGGAAACAGCGTGCCATGCGGGATGGTATTAAGTACACGCAGATCAGTATTAATTTCCCCAGCGAGAACGATGATGAAATAGTAGAAGCTTATTCAAAAGCCATTACTGCAAAAACAAAAATCATTCATGTAACACATGTAATCAATTGGGTGGGGCAAATAATGCCGGTGCAAAAGATTGCTCGTATGGCGCATTCAAAAGGTATTGAAGTTATCTGCGACAGCGCCCATTCTTTTGGTCTGCTCGATTTTAAAATTCCCGATCTTCAATGCGATTACCTGGGCACCAGCCTTCACAAATTTTTAAGCGCTCCCATCGGCAGCGGCATGATGTGGATAAGGAAAGATAAGATAGAAAAAATATGGCCGTTGGTCTGTAACGACAAACCGCATGGTACCGACATAAGAAAGTTTGAAACACTTGGTACACGCAGCTTTCCCATTGAGCAGGGCATTGGCGAAGCCGTGAATTTTCAGAACGCCATCGGTAATAAAAGAAAGCAGGAACGCATACATTATCTAAAAAAATACTGGGCCGAAAAAGTGAAGGAGGTACCCGGTGTAAAGCTCTCCACCTCGCTTAATCCAAAATTTTCCTGCGCTATTTGCGGGGTAAGTATTGATGGCATTACGCCAGCAGATCTAAGCAACCAGTTGTTCGATAAATATAAAATTCACACCGTAGGCATCGTGTGGGAAAACGTAAGCTGTGTTCGCGTAACACCCCATGTTTACACAACGCTCCCCGATCTTGATATGCTGGTAAAAGCCATCACAGAAATTGCAGGGCAAAAGAAATAACAAATGCATTTTTATTGACCAGACGGTAGAACATCTATGAAGCTTTAGTTGCGTCGCACTCTTGTACGGTTGGTTAGTCTGTTGAGCTTTTATCGACGGGAAGATGGAAGCTACATAAATTCCCTCAGTTAAAGAGTAAGACGCAACTGTGTATGCATAAAAAACCTTTCGGACTATAAAATAATTTTTATAAAATACACTTAGGCTGAAGTCCGAACGATTATTTTCTATAACCCTGGCTTTAAAGCCTGGGTTATAAACAGGAAAATTGCTTCCGGGCTTTAGCCAAAGTGTCTTCGTTGGTTACCCAAAGTTTTGATTCAATGTCTTTAGTGATAAATGCTCCATAAAATTCCCTGATTACAAGAATGCGCAATCTCCGCTGCTATGAAAAACCTTTAGCCGGCGTCAAAATAATTTTTATAAAGTACACTTTGGCTAAAGTCCGAACAATTATTTTCTATAACCCAGGCTTTAAAGCCTGGGTTATAAACAGGAAAATTGCTTCCGGGCTTTAGCCAAAGTGCCTTCGCTGGTTAACCAAAGTTTTGATTCAATTTCTGCAGTGATAAATGCTCCATAAAATTACCCACTGTACAATCACCCATGAACTATCGGTACACACAGGCATATGAAGAAAGGTGAGCCTTGTTGACTTAACTTTAAGATCAAAAAAGTTCACCATGAAAAAGAAAAGTAAACAAACCTATTCAATTCCTTTAAGGCTGCCAAAAG
>JBBRDW010000165.1:0-7067 GCA_038203525.1 Chitinophagales bacterium
ATTATACGTCCGTTGCAGCTTGCCCCGATAATGGCGGTGGTCGCACTCCTCAACGGTCTCATCACTAGCTGCATTGTGCAGCCAGCTTAAATTACCGGTACAAATTTATCAGGCGTAAAACATAAACGATCCGAATTAAAAAAAGAGCCTTAACATTTTATCAAAAGATGCCCTTATCACTTTTTCCGGCAAATTCTAATGCAGTGTATCCATTGCGCTTTGAAACTGCGTTTTAAGCAGCGTTTCTGAAGTAGTAAGTGCAGCATCTGCTATTGCATTCGATTCTCCGGGATCGGTAACTATATTATAGAACTTACCTGTACTGTCGTACAGCTTATAGTTTGTGTTCTGCATCCAGCGATGTACAGTACTTGTTCTGCTGGTCTCTTTAAATTTAAGGTAGTGACAAAATACCCAATCTCGTGGCGTACAGGACAATCCCAGTAACTGATTATAAAAGCTCTTTCCATCAATTTTGCCATAAGAGGATGGAATGGTACAACCTGCTACTTCAGCTACTGTGGGCAATAAATCTGTAAAATCAATAAGGTTATTATTTACCTGGCCCGGGGTTATTCTGTTTGGCCAGGTTACAAACAATGGCGCCCTTGTACCCGATTCAGTTGTTGATAATTTTCCACCTTTTGTTAATACGCCATTGTAATAATAAGAAATATCATTTGCCGTGCCATTGTCGCCCACGAACATAAAAAGGGTATTGTTGTATAGCTCCCATGCTTTTAGTGAATCGATGATCTGCCCTACTTTTTTATCCAAATATTTCACCATAGAGGGGAAAAATACAGGGTTACTATATTTACTGCCGCCAACCCAGGTCGCAAACTCAGAATCGTCCGGTGTTGGTGAAAACGGAGCGTGACAAAGTCCTATTGGATAATACACGAAAAAATTATTAGCCTTATTTGTGTTGATGAAAGATAAAACACGGCTGGTAAAAATATCATCCCCATATTGTCCGGATGTAGTTCTCTTGGTTGAGTATGCCCCATTCTCGTAGTATTTCGGGCTTTTATAAATATTTCCGGGGGGCACGGCTTCTTGCGCATCCCAAACACAGTAGCCGTTGTAACCAAAATTGGCAATAGAGGTTTGGCCGCCATCAAACTGCCATTTACCGGCAACATAAGTGGCATAGCCGGCATCTTTAAGAAGATTTGCAAATGTTTTTTCATTGGGATCCATTGTTCCCCAGGATGTATAGTTTCTAAAACTGTATTTGCCGGTAACAAACATAAACCTTGATGGCGAGCAGGTTGGGGCACTATGGCATTGGGTAAACCGCATACCATCAACACCCATTTGATCGATCCTTGGGGTTTGAAAACTCTGGTTTCCGTTGGTGGCTATGGCATCGTAACCCACATCGTCGGCCAATATAATTACAATATTAGGCCTGCCTGAAACAGCAGATTTTACAGTAGAAGCATTGTAAAATTCTTTAGTTGACGAAGTATTAACCCTTTCTTCTTTGTTGCAGGAAAACAGTAGCCAGCTTGCTGAAAATATTAAACCCAGGTTGAATGTAACACAAAGAAATCTTGTGTGATATTTATTTTGTTTCATGGTGGTGCGGATTAGAGCAAGTGCAAAATATAGGTTTTGAAAAAAGTAACAAAAAAAAATTTATAGTCTTAAGCTTACATAGTATGGCTTTAAGCTAATATTAATTTTTCACCGGTGCTGCAATAAACTGCAATTTTTGAAGATTGAATTAATTCAGACCTGTAAAAGCCTATGCGTTAAGCATTTGATGAAAGCTGTTTTTAAGTACAACCTTGCCAGCATCGCCTCAGCGGGGCAAGCTGTAATCGGCATGCTCTGAAAATAAATGCCGGGCCCAAAATCTTCGGGAATTTTTAAACAATCCAGTGACTGCTTTTGCCAATGGGAGTTGCAGTGGATTGTATTGAGGACGAACTGCCTGTGTTCTGTTTATCGTGCTGCATTCTTATGATTACAAATGCCAGCACACACAATAATAAAATGGTAATCACGGCCACAATGATCCATGGCATATCCGTGATTTTCCTTTTTTCTTTGCGCTGTTTTTTAATATCTAATTGCTGGTTTAGGTTTTTGTTTAGCTGGCTAACATACTCGTCCAGTTTTTTTTGAGAAGAGAATGACTGTAAGCCTTCTACAGCATCATCAACAAAAGAAGAACCGGCCATTTGCTTTTCAACAGTGTGCAATTCGTCGGCATCGAGATTACCAGACAGGTACTTGCGCAGCTCTTCTTCATTCAGCTCATCATCGTGTTGCAATATGTTGCTCAGGTCTTCCATTTATTGTTTCATCTTTTTTTCTACCATCATTTTAAGATTACGTTTTCCGTTCTGTATACAACTTTTTACCTGTAGCAGGCTATAGCCGGTTTCGGCGGCAATATCAACGTAGCTCTTTTTTTGTAAATAAAATAAAGTTACACATGTTTTTTGTGCGGGTTCCAGTTCTATAAGCGAGTCGTTTATTTGGGTGTGCAGTTTGTCCTGCTCTATGTGACTGGCAAGCTGAAACTCTTCCCCTGCAATCTGCATCGATTCGTTTATTTCTTTGGTAAGCTTACCCGTTTTATCTCTAAGCTGCATTAAACAATGGTTACGGGCAACCATATAAAGCCAGCTTTTAAAATAGTCGATTTTATATTTTTGAACCTCTGCAATTACTTTTAAAAAAACCTGCTGCACGGCATCTTTAGAAGCTTCTTCATTTTTAAGATACTTCATACAAACACCCAGCAACAGCATGGTGTAACGTTGCAGCAGTATACCCAGCCAGCGGTTATTGTTATCTGCATAAAAATTCTGTAGCAGCTCACTATCGCTTATATGTGCAAATGGATCTTTGTTCACCGGGTTAAAGTAAATGATTTTACTTTTATCAGGATGCGGCATTTTTTAAATTCCATAACTTTCCAGGTAATAGAGCGCTTATAAACAAATGTGTAACGGAGCAAGAATTATCAAACGCATGTTTTAATACAAATATTTGGGCCTTACTTTGTTATTTCATGGCATCTTTTGTTGCGTCGCACTCTTGTACTTTGCAAACATTAAGCAGCAAGTTCACGTGTTCCATATTTCAAAAGTTTAAAGTGTACCAGTATTATTAAAACTCGTGAACTTTGCAACTTGTGAACTGATGAAACGTATTCCTATGTACAAGAGTGCGACGCAAGGAACGATCCACAAAGAGATAAAGCCGGGCTCAAAAAAAATCCAAAATTTATAATTCGGCAAAACTTATAAATTGCACAAATGTTTACAGGAATAATTGAAAATATAGGTAAGGTGGAATGTATCGATGCCAAAGGTTCTAATAAAACTTTCTGGATCAGCTCCCCTCTTTCCGCCGAATTAAAAATCGATCAAAGCGTCAGCCATAACGGTGTTTGCCTTACTGTGGAAGAGGTTGACAGAAATATGCACCGTGTTACGGCCATTGAAGAAACCCTTAATAAATCGAACCTTGGTAAATGGAATGTTGATGATCTTGTAAACCTGGAAAGATGTATGCTGATGAATGGCCGGCTCGATGGGCATATTGTTCAGGGGCATGTTGATGCTACAGCCATTTGCATAAATAAAAAAGATATGGACGGAAGCTGGGAATACCGTTTTCGCTTTCCTGAAACGTTTTCGAAACTGGTGATAGAAAAAGGATCCATTGCTACTAACGGCATCAGTCTTACTGTTTTTAATGTGGCAGTCAACGAGTTTTCTGTAGCCATAATTCCATACACCTACACCCATACCAATATGCAACAGGTAAACCCTGAAACCGTTGTAAACATTGAGTTTGACATTATTGGCAAATATATTCAGCGGATGATGGCGGGTGTATGAACCTTAAAAAATGCACTGATTAAAAAGGTATGCCTAAATTAATATAAGGTAATATTTTTTTTGATTGATCGCAGTACATAGCACTTATTTCCAGCGGGCCCAATAAAAAATTATAGCCCATTGTTAAGCTGTACCCGGTAAGCAGTTCTGAGTTTTTTAAATTGGTATTGCTGCCCACAAAATTGTAATACGCTGCATTTATTTTTCCGGTAAGGTATAAGCTACTATACATTTGGTAACGTACACCAAACTGCAAAGCCACCACACTGCTGGAATAGAGGGTACCCTCATTCAAACCCGCGAAAGTGATCTGGTTTCTAAAAGTGCTGGTAAGACCGCCAATAAAATAATCGTTGAGCACACTTTCTTTCTGGTTAAAATTAATACCCGCCTGCAACTGCGTTAAAAAAACATAGCGTTTTGAAAGCGGTATGTAATACTCATAACTCAATTTGGTTCTTGTGAAATTATTGAAATTAAACCCTGCAGAATCGAGATTGATAATCTGCGTACCTTGTTTAAAATAAGTAATATTCGGATGTTGATTATAAACATAACCAACTTCTGCTTCAAGCTTTGAACCCCGTTTAGGATAAACAGTATTACTCAGCGTATTTATTTTTAGAATGCCATAAGAATTAAGCAAACTGTAATTGCCACGCAGTTCAAATCTCGAAGTTATATTTGGGCTGTAGTGAAAAGATTCGAAGCGCGTACCAATGCCAAAAGCAATTTTTCGTTGCAGCGACCACTCAACATTCATATCAGCCAGCAGATAATTTTGCCGGTAAAGCCCATCTTTTACAAAATCGTTGTAAGTAGTAAACTTAAGCGATTCAGCCTGCACAGTTGTGGTTACAGATAATGTTTTATACTTTCCAAAAACCTGCAGATGCTCTCCACGTACACGCAGATTTTCCCCAATATTTGCCGTAACTTGGCTACGGGAATAGGGTGTAAAAAAATCCCTTGAAGTAAGGTTACCAATAAGGCTAATGCCGCTAAAACTGTTGTAATTGATACCCACTTTTGCAAAGGAGAGCGGGTTCTCTTCTACCTCGAAAATAATCTTGCTGGTCCCGTCTGGCACCGCCTCCAGCGAATAGATGATCTTGTTATAGTAACGCGTTCCAAAGGCTCTTCTTATGTGCGCCGAAAGTTCAGCCGCCGTATACCATCTGTTGTTGTAAAACTGCATACGATGGAGAAAAAATGATTCATTCGTTTTGTTCAGCCCTTTTATTTCGAACATGGTAATCTTTACTGAATCAGCCTTTGGCAAACTGTTAAGTTTAAAATCTTCCTTACCATAAATTTTATTCAGCGAATCAGCCAGTGTTTTTAAGCGCGGGTAAATACTGTCTCCTTTTTTTATTCCTTCATCTATTATTTCGTTCGACGATCCAAAGCTGCCCATGCTGTAATTGTCAAGGCTGTGATGTATATATATATCGCACAATTTTTTCTCTTTCACCGCGTCTTCATCTTCCCTAAAAAAAGCAACCTGCAGCAACACCTGGAACACATTATTTATTTTTTCCTTTGGCAGCAGTCCGCCCGCTACATTACTGCCGATGACTATATCTGCACCCATATTTTTCGCATCGCTTACAGGAAAGTTGCGCACTACTCCGCCATCCACAAATTTTCTTCCGTTATAGTTTACCGGCGTAAATACAGAAGGTATTGCCATGCTCGAGCGCACCGCCGAAACTATCTCGCCTTTGTCAATTATCACTCCTTCGCCGGTAGATACATCAGTAGCAATACATTTAAACCCTTTGGAAAACTTAGAGAAATCTTTAGTATTATAAACGGGGAAAAAAAGTTCGCTCAGCATCAGCCATATTTCTTCCGATTCAAGCACACCTCCCGGCAATTTAAAACCACGGTTAACCCAGGGTAATTCTGCGGCGTATTTACCGTATTCGCCTTTCTCGTCCATACTTAAAGATCGCAGCGATGCGGTGTTAGACAATAACAGATCCCAATCTAACTTGCGGGTCATTTTCTCAATAGAGTCAGCGGAATAACCTGCGGCATACAATGCCCCAATAATGCTGCCCATACTGGTTCCAGTAACATAATCAACTTTTAAACCAGCCGAGTCTATCGCTTTTAATACGCCAATATGCGCCAGCCCTTTTGCACCGCCACCGCTAAGCGTAAGGCCAATTTTAGGGCGGGTTTGCGCATGCAACAACACCGTGCTGGTTAAAAAAAATATCAATATAAAAAACTGTTTCATCGTTGCTCCAAAATTATACCTGCTAACTTATTAAAGCTGTTAAAATTATTTAACCAGCAATCGTTTTTTATGGCATCGCCTGTTGTGTCACTCCCTTGTACTGTATATTTTCATGCAGCTTTAACCTAAGCGTAGCTTGCAGCGGTAATCAACAAAACACAAAGGCTTGAAGTTTTAAAAAACTTCAAGCCTCTTTACAACCCATGCCTAATATTCTTCATTTTTCATTCCTCATTTTTCATTGCCCATTGCCCATTGCCCATTGACCCATTCCCCATTACTGTTTCACAAATTTTTCCACCGCAGTACCATTATCATCTTTCACCCTCACCATATAAGTACCTGGTGCAAGGCTGCCCACACTAAAACTATAGGCCGCAGCCTTAGCCGTAAACTGCAGCAATTGCTTACCCTGTATATCCAGTACCGCAATGGTGCTGGTTATTGTAGCATTTAAACCTTTTACGGTAAGCTTATCTTTTGCCGGATTGGGGAACAGTTGTATGCTACCCGGTTTTAAATAACTGATGTTAATGGCTTTACTGTAACTAAACTTACCATCTTTGTCCACCTGTTTAAGGCGGTAATAATTATTACCCGTCAGCGGTAGTTTATCTGTATAAACATAATCTTGTACTGCTGCACCAGATGCTACACTATTTACCTGCGCTACAGCCGTATAATTAACCGCATTATTGCTGCGCTCTACCGCAAAATATTTATTGTTTAACTCTGTGGTGGTTTGCCAATTAAGGGTAATGTTTTCTTTGGTTTGGTTAGCGGTGAATTTGCTGTAGATGATGGGGAGGATTGCATCGTTATTTAAACGTACCAAACCAATATAGGTAAAATTGTTATCCCCAAGAATGCGACCATATCCCCCCACTAAAATTTTTCCATCTTTTTGTAAAGCGCCAGCACCGGCTCCAAAAAGATATGTAAATTCATCCAAG
>JBBRDW010000166.1:0-6740 GCA_038203525.1 Chitinophagales bacterium
GGTGACGAAAGCCAGATTTTTGGTGGTAAAGGGTTATTCATAAACTTTATTTTATAATACGGCCGGGGTTACCCGCTACAACTACATTATCCGGAATATCCCTAATTATTACAGCTCCGGCGCCGATGATGGAATGAGCTCCGATTTCTATTCCGGGAATAATAACTGAACCAGCACCAATTTGTGTGGCTTCTGCTACCGTTACACCACCACACAAAGTTACATTGGGTGCTATATGTACAAAATCTCCAATGGTACAATCGTGATCGATGCTGGCCGCACTGTTAATAATACAATGCCTCCCAATTACTGAATCGGCGTTGATAACAGCGGACGCCATCACAACAGTACCGGCACCAATTTTTACATGAGGTGAAATAACAGCCGTAGGATGCACTGCAGTAAAATAGGCTGCATTAATTTTTTCTGCGATCATTTTTCGGGTAATATTATTACCAATAGCAATGATTATTTTATCTGCTGAAAAATTAAAAGAGCCGGGAAATTTCAGCCTTTTGTAATTCCATAATTCTTTTGAAGTATCATCATCGAAAAAACCTCCAATGGCCATACCATTTCGTTCTAATATATCTGCTATCACTTTCGCATGTCCTCCTGCGCCGTATAAATAGATCATTGGTTACCAGTAAATTTTTGCATGGTTGCCGCGCCTTGCGCACTAATACCTTCCGATTTTACAACCTTGGTAAAGGTGAGTAACAATATTTTCATGTCCAAAACAAAACTACAATGCGTGGCATAATAAATATCAAATTCAAATTTTTGTTTCCAGCTGATCGTATTTCTACCATTGACCTGCGCCCATCCTGTAATGCCTGGTTTTACGCTATGCCTTTGCTTCTGGGTTTCGCTGTATAAAGGCAAATATTCCACCAGCAATGGCCTTGGTCCAATGATACTCATATCACCAATAACAACATGGAGTAACTGTGGCAATTCATCCAGCGATGTTTTTCTAATAAATTTTCCAATACCTGTTAAGCGTTCAGCATCTGGCAATAAGTTGCCGTTCGCATCTCTTTCTTCATTCATCGTTTTAAACTTGATAAGCCTGAAAATTTTTTCATTTTTTCCGGGTCTTAACTGAAAGAAAAAAGGACTGCCACCGTTTGCAAAAAACAACAAAAAAGTCAGCAACAAAAACACGGGAGACAATAAAATAAATACAATAACGGCAACCACAAAATCCAGCAATGGCTTGATAATATCACGGTATAAAAGAAACTGTTTTGTCATGCTGAAATTGGGCTTGCCGTAGTTGATGGTAATTTACAATTAATTTTTTGAGCCAGGCATTCGTACTTCGGTTAAACATCGTTGCGTCGCACTCTTTTACTGAAGGAAAGGTTTCAGCTATCAGATTTCACCAGTCAGCCAAAATCAATCAACGGGTTTTCTACATTGGAACCTGTTTTCTGATACCTGACCGCTGACTGATGATAGCCGTTATACACTCCAGGCGTTCCGCCCTGAACGCATAGGCGCCAAGTTAAGAAACTTAAAAGCACCTTCTTTACCAATTCAATAATTACAGAAAGCTATTATATCAGTATTTACGCCAGCGGCGTAATCTGTTTGTAGCATTGCCAATGCACCAACGCAAACCCTGCCCCAGCGGGGCAGCCTGATTATTAGGATAATTTAAAACAACATAAGGTTGCCCCGCTGGGGCAAAGATTTGTATGTGTAAATAATTTTCTACAAACAGGTTACGCCTCCGGCGTAAAAATACCGATGCTAAAATACGCTTGAAACCTTTGCCATATCTGTGTTTTAGCTGTTCATTTTCAAAAATTAATTTGACGCCTATGCGCCAAGGCGGTAAGTAAAGCTACATTGATATTCAACTGCCCGGCTCAAAATATTTCTATTTATGTACCACGGTGTGTAAAATAATTTCTTCCATATATTTTTTTGCAAGTACATCCCGGTCAAAGTTTTGTTTTGCAAAATGATACCCGTTGGCTCCTTCCCTATTTAGCCGCTCGCTATCCTGCATGTAGGCTCTTATTATTTTATTGTACTCGTCTGTGTTTTCCGGCTCAACATAAGCGCCACAATCTGCATCTTCCACCAGCTTACGCGATACACCGTCTATCGCCATAAGCACCGGTATTTTGCAGCTCATATAATCGAATGTTTTGTTGGAATAAACCGTTTTAAACGTATCCACTTTTTTTAAAACAGAAGCCCCCATTTCTGAAGCAAGTATAAATTTAAAAACTTCTTTTTTGGGCACAGCATCAATAAACCAGACGTTCCTGATATTCATGTCCGCAGCCATCTGCTGCAGCCTTTCTTTTTCCATCCCCTGCCCTATCAACAGAAATAAAACATTGGTATCTTCCAGCGCTTTACCCGCCTGCAGCAACTGTTGCAGGTGATTGGCCACACCATGTGCACCAACATAAGTAATTACAAAATGATTGTCGAGATTCATTTTTTCGCGAAAATTTTTCCTGTCGAAATGCGCCAGTAAATCCTCAGACAAACTAAAATCTGCGGCATTGGGAATCATGATCAGTTTTTCTTCAGGCACTTTTTTTACCGTTATTAATGTTGTGTAAAACGCCGGGGTTAATACATTAATAAGTTTTGCTTTACGATAAATAAATGCCTCGAACCAGTAAGCCAGTTTGATGATTAATTTATTGGTAAGTACGCCCGTATCAATGGCAGACTCTGGCCACAAATCACGCACTTCAAAAACAAACGGAATCCTTTTTACCAGGGAAATAATATAACCACTGAAACCCACAAACAATGGTGGTGAGGTAACGATAACCACGTCAAATTTTTCTTTTGTTTTAAAAAGACCAGCCCATAAAACGGAAAACATAAAAGAGAAATAACCCCATAGCCTTCCGGCAAAACCTTTATTGTACGATTCAGAAACATGGCAACGCCAAACCGTTACTGCACCCTGTTGTTTCTTTTTAAAATAGCTGCCTTTATACTCAGGTAATTTCTCTGAACCATTGTAATGCATCATGCCGGCAAGCACTGTAATACTGTGCCCATCAGCCGTCCAGTTGCGGGTCAGCTCGTTCCATCTTGAACCACCGGCATCGTTCTCTTCAAGAAAATATTGATGTATGATTAATACGTTCATTTTGCTTCTGCTTCAACAGTCATGATTCAATTTCAACGCTGGTAAAAATACCGTAGTTGTCTGTTTGAAAAACAATCACTTCACAGGGTTGTTTGGTTCCATATAAAGGCGAAACAAAGCCTTGCTTTTTTTCCGCATTAATTTCATGATCATTTGCATCGACACTGCTCCATAAAACATTTAAATGCTGCATTGGCAAATGCCACAATTGCTTCATTAAAATAGAAGCTGGTTTATTGGTCATGGTATCTTTAATTACCCAACGGGGCTTTCCTTTTGTTTTTATAATTTCTCTTTTATGTTGTATGTCCGGCGCAACATGTGCAAACCCAGCAATGGTTCCTTTAAAGGAGAATGTTTTTTCGGTTTCTGTTAGTTGTACATCTGTGCATTGGCTCCAGTTGTACCAAATAAATCTTTCACCCTTTTTCATTTGATCAACATCATCCAGCATCACTGTATTGTGTGAGGCCGTGCCCATAAAATAGCTGAGTGTTGTTTCATCGGTATTGTATTTGTAACTGCCGGCATCGGTAAAAATATTTTCTCCCCCATACCAAATATCCAAATGAAGATTATCTGCCTGCAATGGCCGGTCTTGGTGATTGCCACAACGTACAAACGTCAATGTTTCGGCTTCCCGTATAATGTAGTAGCCGCCCACATTAAACTGGTAAGTGCCAATTTCAGGTTTCAATTTGTGTGTTGAACCATTTTGCAAGCCATACCAATGCCCGTCTTCGCAGGAATGCGCAAAACAAAGGTCAATATTTAGTGCAGTAGCCAATGCCTGTAACTGGCTGCGGTAATCCCGGTAATGATCCTCATTCATTTTAAAGAATAAAGCACCATCATTATTGCCATAATTGGGTAACCAGCCGTTACTGTCATTCATGCACACCCGCAAAAATTCTACAGATTTTTTTGCCCTGTCATAAACCAAGTTGTTGAATTTTTCACCATTCTTTTCTGCAAGCACAATAGCCCAGGTAAGCAGTTGAACAACCACCCGGTGATAGTTCATAGAGAATTGCAGAAAGGTTCCATCATCATAAACCTGGTAGGCAATCTCTTCTTCAAACCAAGCCTTACCTTTTTGCTTCCAATCACTACTACCAGGAAAGGTCGGATACAGCAACCCTACCAAATACAAAGCCAGCGTTTCGGTAATTGCATGGTTATTGCGTACGGCAATTCTTGAAAAATTAATATGCCGGTACACATGATCCATTTGCCAGTAAATAGCAAACTGTATTTCATTAAAAATTGTTGCCGTAAGCGCTGTGGAATTTTTATAATAATGCAAAGCAAAAGTCCAGTTAAGTACCCGCAGCGAAACCTCCTGGCTGCAACGGTAGTTGGGGCCGCAATTGATTGGGTTTGCTTTTATCCATGAAATGATTTCTGCAAAAACGATTGATGCACAATCGCTGTTAAAATGATAATCGTAGCGGATGATATCGTATAAAAAAGAGAACCTCGATTTTTCCCAAACATATTTTATATCACCGGCTTCCTTCGAATAATCGGCAATAGTAGTCCAGTGTTTTGATGCGTCGTATTTAAAACCGGTATCGGGATTTGTTATCCAGTCGTAGTTTTTCCCGAGCTCAAATTCAATGTTGTTGAAGAAAATAAATTTGCCAGCCTGGTATCGTTTAATCCGTTGTTCCAGTTCAGGAGCCGGGCTTTTTTCAAAGCGCAAAGATTCCTTATCAGCAAAGAAGAAATTGGTTTGTTGTTCCTTCCATTGCCGCAGCGTCAGGTATTGTTTGTATGCGGGGTTGACCGGAAACTTATATTTAAGCAAACCCGTTCGCAGCATCAGTTCGTGCGTTACACGGTATTGTGTATAACGCCAGCCCATATTGCGCAAAAGGTTGATACTATTTTTTATGCTTGAGATCATTTTTTTGAAGCTTTTAGCGTTTAGCTGCAAGCTTTGTTTCAATAGTTACTGATGCTTTTTTTGATGTATAAATATTTGCGAAGCATTTTATGGACCAGGCTTTAATGCTGCAATTTAGCTTCCGTTGTGTCACTCACTTGTACGTTCAGAACATTGGGCGTCAAAGCGAGGCCGCCGAAGCGTCTCCTGTCCTGCTTTTTACCAGCACACCAGTTATGCCAGGAGATTGTTTCGTTCCTCGCATTGACGGCAAACATTCAGTCTTCGCTTTTATCTTCGCTTTGCTTCAAAATGAGATATTGTACAAGAGTGCGACGCAACCGGCGATGCCACAACGATCCAAATGCCGGGCCCAAAAAATCTATTCAAATACATTTAATACATGCGCTACTATTCGCTCTGCTGCGTGGCCATCCCATAACGGGGGAATGCCACCTTTCTTCCATTTGCCTTCAAATAATTTCTCCAGTGCAGGGGCTATGCCGGATGGATCGGTACCTATCAATTCATTGGTGCCGATGGTAATTGTTTCGGGACGTTCTGTATTATTTCTCAACGTAATACACGGAATACCCATTACCGTTGTTTCTTCTGTAATACCGCCCGAATCTGTTATAACTGCCTTTGAATGCTGAACAAGATAATTGAATTCGAGATAACCCAGCGGCGCTGTAAAAAAAAGGTTGGCCGCCTGAACGCCAATACTATCAATCATTTTAGCCGTTCGCGGATGAACGGGAAACAGCAACGGCAAACCGTTAGACGCTGCAACGATTGCATCTATCAACGATTTTAGTTGTGTTGTTTCGTCTACATTGTTTGGGCGGTGCAGCGTCATTACCATGTACTGCTGCGGCTGTAGTTTATACTGTTGCCATAGGGCAGGCTGTTTAAAACGTGGCATTTGTTTAAGCAACGTATCAATCATGGTGTTGCCTGCAAAAAAAATATTTTCATCCTTTACACCAGTGCTTCTTAAATTTTTATTGGCGGTTTCAACCGTCGTAAAAAAATAATCGGCAAGCGCATCGGTAACAATGCGGTTGATCTCTTCGGGCATGGTAAAATCTCCTGACCGAATGCCGGCTTCTACATGAGCGACTTTTATATTGTTCAATTTTTTTGCCGTGATTGCGCAAGCCATTGTGGAGGTAACGTCGCCAACAACCAGCACCAGATCAGGCCGCAGATCCAGCAACAGTTTCTCGTAACGAATCATGATGGCGGCGGTTTGTTCTGCGGGTGTACCACTGCCCACTGCCAGGTTAATATGCGGTTCGGGAATGCCCAGCTCCTCAAAAAAATTACCACTCATTTGTTTATCGTAATGCTGGCCGGTATGTACCAAACGATAATGAATATCGTGTCCACTATTTCTTGCCGTTTCAATTGCATCAATAATGGGCGCTATCTTCATAAAGTTGGGCCTTGCACCTGCAATAATGTCGATTAGCATGATTAATTTATTTTGATCCAGCTATTATTTTTTAAACTTTCGATGGCAGCGAATCCAGCTTTGGTAGTATTGATCATTTCATCAAAAGGTATGAGGGATGTACCACCTTTTGCAATACTTTCTGTAAGCAGTTTAAACTGTGCATTGTGGCCTTTATCCGTCTTTGTTTTAAGCGCAGAAAAATTATTAAACCCATAACCTTTTGTGAGGGTAAAATTATCCATCACCAAAGTTCTTTCCTG
>JBBRDW010000167.1:0-6728 GCA_038203525.1 Chitinophagales bacterium
CTATAAACAATGAACCAAAAACTACCCGCCCAAAATTCAAACTTCAAACTGTTCCCTTATCTTCGCCACACAAATTTTTTACTATGAATCTTCATGAATACCAGGCCAAAGAGCTGCTTAAAAAATACCATGTTCAGGTACAGGAAGGCATTGCAGTTGATACAGTAATGGCTGCCGAAGAAGCTTACCGCCAGATTAAAACCCAAACGGGTAACAGTTTTGCGGTTATAAAAGCGCAAATACATGCGGGCGGCCGCGGTAAGGGAAAAATTGTTGGAAGCGAACAACGCGGTGTGGCAGTTGCCAAAAACCTTGATGATATAAGTACCATAGCAAAGAATATACTGGGCCATACATTGGTAACTATTCAAACCGGGCCGGCGGGTAAAAAGGTAAATAAAATATTGGTGGCACAGGATGTTTATTACCCCGGCCCAAACCCTGTAAAGGAATTTTATCTGTCTATTTTGCTAGACCGCGCCAAGGGCCAGAACGTAATTATGTACAGCACCGAGGGCGGCGTGAACATTGAAGACGTTGCCCACGATACTCCCGAAAAAATATTTAAAGAATGGGTGCATCCGGGCGGTGCATTGCAGGGTTTCCAGGCAAGAAAAATTGCTTTTAACCTTGGCCTTAGCGGCGAGGCACTAAAAAACTGCGTAAAATTTGTTACCAATTTATACAATGCCTACACCGGGCTCGATTGCAGCATGCTGGAAATTAACCCCATGTTTAAAACCAGCGATGAAAAAATAATTGCGGTCGACTGCAAGATGAACCTTGATGAAAATGCCTTAATGCGCCACCCCGATCTTGCAGCTATGAGGGATGTTACCGAAGAAGACCCAACCGAGGTTGAAGCTGGGCAGTTTAATTTGAATTTTGTAAAGTTAGATGGTAATGTAGGTTGCATGGTCAACGGTGCCGGGCTTGCTATGGCAACCATGGACATGATTAAGTTGAGTGGCGGCGAGCCTGCCAACTTTCTTGATGTAGGCGGTACTGCCAATGCGCAAACGGTAGAGGCAGGGTTCCGCATTATTATGAAAGACCCCAATGTAAAAGCGATACTCATTAATATTTTTGGCGGCATTGTTCGCTGCGACCGTGTGGCGGCTGGCGTTATTGAAGCGTTTAATAAACTCGGCAATATCAACATTCCAATCATTGTGCGCCTTCAGGGAACCAATGCAACAGAAGCCAAAAAACTCATCGACGAGAGTGGACTCAAAGTGCAGTCAGCCATTTTATTGAGCGAAGCGGCAGCGCTTGTTAAGCAGGCCGTGGCGTAAAAAGTTATAGGTAGTAAGTTATAGGTAACTCCCGTCTGTTAGATGGGAGTTTTTTTATGGGCCTGGCATTTGAATATAAATTTAGCTTCCGTTGCGTCGCACTCTTGTACATTCTTTCCATTGCTGAGCTATAACCGATTTCTATCTGCGATGGACCGTCGGCTGTGGATGGTTGCCCATAGTTCAGTAAGTACAAGATTGCGACGATTGCATTGGCGGGGCAAGCTGCAAGGAACGATGAACAACGATTTGCAGCCGGGCCAATAATTAAGACAAGTACATAAAATAAATTACCTGGGAGATAAACCAATAACAGGCAGATTTGTTATTTTTAAAATCAGGTTCCTGCTTGTAGTAAAAAATAATAAATGGCAAATCCAAATATCGCAATAGTTGAAGCATTAAGAGAGACAGCAACCCGTTTAAAAAATGGCGCGCAGTATGCATGGGGTAATCATGGCACTTGTAATTGTGGCAACCTTTTGCAGACAGTAACTCAATTGACCAAAGAAGAAATTCTGCAGTACGCACACCAGGGCATCGGCGAATGGACCGAGCTTGCCGAAGATTACTGCGGTGTAACAGGTGCCCCAATAAGCCTGCTGGTTTATAAATTACAGCAACTCGGGTTAACAGCTACGGATATTCACAATCTGGAATACCTTGAAGACCGGGAAGTACTAAGTACCCTGCCTGGCGGCTTCCGTTGGTTAAAGAAAAATGTGCGGGAAGATGTAATAGCCTACTTTGAAGCTTATGCAAATCTGCTGGAAGAAAAACTGCTTGCCCAAATTGAAATACCCTACGGCTATGTAGCCAAAACACAACCGCAGTATAGATTTGAACCCGTTCAGGCATAGTATTTAAGGGCTTGTTTTACTATCATCTTTTGGCGTTGTACCTGAATGTTTTATTTTAGTGCAAAATTGAACTGCATTGAAACCCATTTTAACAGAACAACAGTTAGCACTCAGCATAAAAAGGCTAGCACATGAAATACTGGAAAATCATCTGAATATTGATGACACTGTATTTATTGGCATGCAGCCTCGGGGCGTTTACCTGAGCGACCGGATTGTTTATGAACTTAGAAAACTTGCAGACCCCAAAAAGGTAGCTTACGGAAAACTTGATATTACTTTTTACCGCGATGATGTTCGTAAGGAAATAAAGTTTGCAAATAAGACTGATATTCCCTTCAGCATAGAAAATAAGAAAGTTGTAATTATTGACGATGTGCTCTGGACGGGCAGAACCATACGGGCAGCATTGGATGCATTACTCGATTTTGGCCGGCCTGCCAAAGTTGAATTATGTGTTTTAATAGACCGTCGTTTCAGCCGCGAACTTCCTATACATGCAGATTATGTTGGCCGCACGATTGATACGTTCCCCTTTCAAAAAGTATTGGTTCGCTGGAAAGAAAATAATGGTATTGACGAGGTGGTGCTGGTGTAAAGGGTTACAGCGGTAAGCAATCGGGTACCAGTAAATCTGCAAACATAAAATTAAAACTATCTATTAACTTCGCTCTTTAATGAAACTTACTTCGCCACACCTGCTGGGTATTAAAGACCTTACGAAAGAAGATATAGAGCTCATTCTTTCCACAGCAAAGCAATTTAAGGATGTTCTGCAAAGGCCGGTTAAAAAAGTTCCCTCCCTCCGGGATGTAACTATCGTTAATCTTTTCTACGAAAATTCTACCCGCACCAGAATGTCTTTTGAACTGGCCGAAAAAAGGCTTGGGGCAGATTCACTAAATTTCACTACCAGTTCGTCCTCCGTGTCAAAAGGCGAAACATTGCTGGATACCGTAAACAATATTCTCAGCATGAAGGTGGATATGGTGGTATTGCGCCACAGTGCCAGCGGTGCACCCCATTTTCTTGCAAAACATATACCTTCAGCAATAATTAATGCAGGCGATGGCATAAACGAACATCCCACACAGGCTTTACTCGATGCATTTTCAATGCTCGAAAAAAAAGAATCCCTGGCAGGCCTAAAAGTTGCTATCATCGGCGATATCATGCATAGCCGGGTGGCACTTAGTAATATTTATCTGCTAACAAAAATGGGTGCAGAAGTTACCGTTGCCGGTCCGCCTACACTTATTCCAAAATACATTTCAGAAGCGCTTGGCGTAAGGGTAGCGTACAACGTTACAAAAGCCCTTGAATGGTGCGATGTTGCGAACGTTTTGCGCATTCAGTTAGAACGGCAAAACCAGCCATTGTTTTCTTCATTACGGGAGTACAATCTTGCATACGGCATTAAACGCCGCATGCTGGATAAACTGGGCAAGGAAATCGTGATTATGCACCCCGGCCCAATAAACCGCGGTGTGGAGATTGATAGCGATGTAGCCGATGGCCCGTCTTCAGTAATACTAAACCAGGTAGAAAATGGTGTGGCGGTAAGAATGGCGGTTTTATATTTATTAAGTCCGCAAACACCTTAAAGGAAAGGCAATTTTTTGGGCCGGGCATTTGTACGTTGATTCATTATTCGTTGCAGCTTGCCCCACCAAGGCGGTGGCAGCACTCTTGTACTAAAGAATATATCTGAACTTTGATTGGAGAGATTTATTTGATTTTAATGATTAAACACAACATCATTTAAATTCAATAAAATGTTCAAAAAATACCAGTACGGACGATTGCTGAATAATGAATAAAAGTACAAGAGTGCGACGCAAGTAAAGCTAAATAGTAGTAATATAGCCGGGCTAGCAATTGTATTATAAAAATTTAAAATAGTTATTGCTTTTATTCAACAAAAAATAATAGCCGAAGGCTTATGGCTTACTGCTAAAAGCTAAAGGCGCAAATCCACAATTACATGAATCGTATCTGTTTATTCCCCGGCACATTCGATCCGGTAACGCTCGGTCATACAGATATTATCAGCCGGGCATTACCACTTTTCGATAAGATTGTAGTAGGTATTGGTTTAAACTCCGCCAAAACACCCATGTTTTCTCCGGAGCAAAGAATGTTGTGGTTTAAAGAAATTTACGCAGGTGAACCAAAAGTAGAAGCAACTATTTATGATGGGTTAACCGTTAATTATTGCAGGGAAATAGGCGCAAAATTTATTTTAAGAGGCATACGTTTTGTCAGCGATTTTGAATACGAAAAAACCATAGCCGATGCAAACCGAATGATGGATAAAAATATAGAAACCGTTTTTCTAACCGGCGAGCCCCAATATACTTCTGTTGCATCTACAATTGTGCGGGATATACTCAAACACCATGGCGATGCATCGCCATTTTTACCCGAAGCAGTGATACGCACTTTGATTAAGAGGTAAAGCGTTAAAGCAATTCTAACATTAACCGCATAAACATCATGAATATCTGGTTTAACAAAGACAGGAAAATTGAAGAATTAAACTATCTGCGCAGCAACACGCTTGGCGTGCACCTGGGTATGCAGTTTACGGAGATAGGCGACAATTTTCTTAAAGCGAGCATGCCGGTAGATGATCGTACCAGACAGCCTTATGGCCTTTTACATGGTGGTGCATCTGCAGCCCTCGCAGAAACACTTGGCAGTATTGCCTCTGCTTTGGTTATAGACCAGGATAAGTTTATGTGTGTTGGCCTGGAAATAAACGCCAATCATGTACGAGGAGTAAAGAGTGGGCTTGTAACAGGCACCTGTACACCTTTGCATTTAGGGTCGAGCACCCATGTATGGGATATTCGTATAAACGATGAAAAAGGAAAACTAATTTGCGTAAGCCGGTTAACCGTGGCTATTTTAAAGAAACGAAATTTGTAAAAAAATCTAAACATTACCGCTTAATAATCTCCACAATATTTGCATAGCTGTTTTTTAAACGTTCTTCCACCGCAGCACTATTTGCCCAAATAATTTCTTCAATATCTTCTTCAGTCTGCGGAATTGGAAGCTCACTCCCTGTTGCTTTCATCGCATACCAGTGCGTTTCTTTTATTACGTCAGCGTCAACATACTTGTCAAAATATTCGTGGTAAGTAACTCCAAGAAAATCACCAAGTTCCAGTTTGGTAATACCTGTTTCTTCAGTTACTTCGCGCAGAGCACATTGCTCAATCGATTCGCCTTCGTCTAATTTCCCTTTGGGTAAATCCCATTTTCCGCGGCGGAAGATCATCAACAACTCATTATTATTATTCGTTACAAGGCCACCGGCGGCAATAATTTTTTTCATATAGTTTTGTCTACAGGTTTACGCAAATGATAAGCTGAAAAGTTCCAAAATTTCACTATTTATTCGCCCTACAAAATTTACCAATTGCAAAATAGCATTTACTTTCGCAGCATGACGAACGAAAAAGCTGTAGCAGAAAAATTACTGCAAACAGGTGCGGTTAAATTAAGCCCTCAACAACCTTTTACCTGGGCCAGCGGCTGGAAAAGCCCCATATATTGCGACAACCGTAAAGTACTTTCTTTTCCTTATATCCGGGATTTTATTAAGAGCGAATTGTGTAATCTAATTTTCAGCAAATACCCGGAGGCGGAAATGATTGCTGGTGTTGCAACTGCAGGAATTGCCTGGGGTGCTATGACTGCCGACCAGCTGAAACTCCCCTTTTCTTATGTTCGCCCCAAACCTAAGGAACACGGTATGGGTAACCAGATTGAAGGAGCTTATACACCCGGTCAAAAAACTGTTGTAGTAGAAGACCTTATTTCTACCGGGAAAAGCAGCCTGCAGGTAGTGGATGTACTAAGCAATGCAGGGGTTGAAGTGATTGGTATGGTTTCCATATTCAACTATGGTTTTGAAGTGGCTAATAAGGCATTCGCCGAAAAAAACTGCAACTATGTTTCCCTTACCAATTATGCAACCATGATTAGGTTGGCTATACAGAAGGGGATAGTTGCGGCAGAAATGGAGGAGGTTTTAATGAAGTGGAGTGCAGATCCTGCCAACTGGGGAGGGTAGTGGTGCAGCTTTAAAATGGAATAGGAAATAAGAAATATTTTTAGCCCGGCTTTGGAATTGTTATGAGGCTTTCGTTGCGTCGCACTCTTGTGCTTTTAGGAAGTTAAGCAGCAGTTGTCTGAACTGGGATTTTGTAAGACTTAATGGATTAAGATGACATTATAATCATTTAAATCAAATAAATCTCTCCAATCAACGTTCAGATAGATTCTACCGTACAAGAGTGCGACGCAAGAAAAGTTGCAACATGATTTGAAGCTGGGTACATAAAAAAAATCAATACCCTTGAAACGATAATTCATGAAAAAAATAACTACAGTTCTATGTTTTTATATCTTGGCTTTACAGGCTCAAAGCCAGGTAATGCAACAAAAGGCGGTATGGACAACCATAAGCATACCGCAATTGAAATGCTGGGTTTGTAAAGAAAAATTAGAAAATTTTTTACTTACGGAGAAAGGCCCAAATGATGATGCAGGAATAATGAAA
>JBBRDW010000168.1:0-6723 GCA_038203525.1 Chitinophagales bacterium
TGCCACAGATCCATTCCTTTACGGCCCGTTTTCTTCTTGTCTTTGCATATTTGTTCTTCCAGAAGCTTAAATATCTTTTCATTTAGGTCCGGGGTTGTAAAAATATATTGCAGGGCTCTAACTGTGGGCGGCATTTCATCACGAGTTTTTGTGGGGATTTTTATATCGCTGATGGGTACTGCACCCAGGCTTAACTATTGTTCAAAACGTTGACGCATATTTGTCAGATTTTAATGCCCAATAACCGGCAATATTTAAACCGAAACCCAACAAAATCATACCCTGTGTACAACTATTCAACAGCTTAAAACCCCTGAAACTATTGATGGCATTGTTCTAAATAGATTTCTTACAAACACTAAATAGGCTAAATTTAATTCCGAAAAAACGGTGGGTAACGCTGCGGTTAAATTTCTACGCTTAGATAAAAGCTGAATAAATATTTACAGTAGAAGAGTGCGACGCAAGAAAAGTCTCATAACATTACTGGCCTCTGGCTCATAATATTTCTACTTCTTTTGCAACTTAAAATTAAGTTCATTGTTTAATACACTAAAATAAAATTGCATGAGTAAAGTTTATTCAATAAAGACCGTTCAAACGATACCTGTAGATATAGATGCCGCCTGGAATTTTTTTAGCAGACCGGCTAATCTAAAAGATATCACACCTGCCGATCTTGGGTTTAATATCATCAGCAAACATCATGGCGAAGAAATGTATGCGGGGCAGATTATTGAATATAAAGTTAGCCCCATACTGGGTATTCCGCTATACTGGATGACGGAGATTACACACGTGGAGGACAAAAAATATTTTGTTGATGAACAGCGTTATGGGCCTTACAGTATGTGGCACCATCAACACCATTTTAAAGCGGTTGACGGCGGTGTTGAGATGACGGATATTGTGCATTATAAACTACCACTCTGGTTTCTTGGCGATATTGCCAATACCATAATGGTGAAAGCCCAACTGAGAAAAATATTCAGCTTTCGCTTTGATGTGGTGGAGAAAAAATTTGGAAAATTTACCGGTCAGATAAACAATGTAACCTTCGGATAAACTGCGACTGCAATAATTGTTAGGCTGCATTGCCCTGCACAAAAGGTAATAAATAACAGGTATGTTTTTAAAAATCTTTGGCAACAATACATCCGGCAAGCATCTGGAGCGTATAAAGGCCCGCCGAAGTATCATGACAAGGGTGTGAAAAATATTTCGCAAACATCGGTTATGATGGGTCATGGCTCCCTGTTGAAAACAAGAAAGGAATATTTCAACAAAGCAAAAAAAACTGCGCCAAGTTTCGTACTTCCCTCTGTAAAAACAGATCTAAAAAATATTCAGGCTGATGGGCCGGTAATAGGTTGGTTTGGGGATTCATCCTAGTTCATCTGCATCAATAAAACAGCTTATTTCACCGGAAGCAGATGATACAGTAATGAGGCCGAACGTTGGCAAATGCGACAACAGAGGCCGTTTCTGGATTGGTACTACACAGCCCTAACATGCGTAACCGGAGGGTAATTTATATATGCTCGAAGGGAACATTATTTCGAAAAAACATAGCGGCCTTATTATCTCCAACGGTATGGCATGTACGACAGATAACACCCGCTTTTATTTTATAGATACACCTTTACAAAGGGTTGATGCGTTTCTGTTTGATGAAGCAGCAGGCGATATCCTATTTGAAAAAACAGTAATAGTTCTCCCGCGAAAGATGGTTACCCCGACGGAATGTGTATTGATGAAGAAGGTATGCTTTCGGTTGCTTTATGGGGATGGTTTGCTGTTAACCGCTACAAACCCTTTTACGGTGAGCAATTAGATACAGTTTCTTTGCTCGTTCCCAATGTAAGTTCCTGCGCATTCCGCGGAGAAAATCTTGACATGCTTTTTCTAACTACTGCCCGAAAAGAGCTTAGTAGTTCACAGCTTAATCTATACCCTTTAAGCGGTCATACTTTTATTTGTAACACTTTAGCAAAAGGAACAGCGCCATTTTGTTTTGAAATATAAAGTTGACGGGGGAGGGATTTTCATTTTTTTAATACTGAAATTGCAGCTTCTTTTACAGGTGGCATTTTCAAAATTTCTGTAGAGGCAGAATAACTTAACCAAAGTACAAGCGTGCGACGCAAGGAAAGCTTAATTCCTAATGTCAAGCCGGGCAAAAAAAAATTCCAAAGCGTGTTTAACCATTTGGAACCTTTCAACAAATTAAACTTTCAACTTATACCCGTTACCCAGGAACTCTTGAAATATATTTTTCTATTTCTTTTATCTGATCGAGCACCTGTTTGGTTTTTGGTTTGCAGGCTTTTGCTTTTCGGAAATAATCTTTTGCTGCACGAAATTCTCTCTTGTTCATAAAAATCTGACACATGCTTAGGAATGCTACTGCCTCGCTTTCCTTATCGGCAATACCTAGGCGGATAGCGGCACGTATATAACTTTCTCCTGCTTTAAAATCGCCTTTTTGAAGGCTCATCATACCGAGTTGTAATTTATTTGCTCCTTCGGCTTCGGGCATCGCTGAACCGAGTTGGGAACTTTTTTTAAGGTGCTTTTCTGCGCTGTCAAAATCCTGTGCCATCATGGCCAAATTTCCTTTTACGGTGTAATAAGTGGAGCGGATGGGCTTATAAAGAAGGCCCGGAAACCAGATGCTTTTTAATATTTTTTCTACCTCTTCAACATTGCCTTCTTCCATTGGCGCCTGTATAAGCCGCATAGGGCCAATAAAAAAATGGCTTAACAAACCAATAAGTGCTAGAAAGTATAGTGGAAATACCGGCCAAAAACCAGCGCCTGTTACATTTAAAATTACGCCAATAGCAATAGCAAAAAGGCTTAGCCAGAAACGATATTTGATCAATAAACTGTAAAACTTCATACGCTCTTTTTAGGATTGCAAAGATAGGGGTAGGTTGCCATTTTAGAGATTGTGCAGGCAAATGATTATTTGGCAACTTTAGCTGATAACTGTACTTTTTATTGGCAATGCGTAAAGGCCAATTCGACGGGAATTTTTCATGATAATTTGTAAAGTAGCTAAATAAGATTTTTAATTGATTTAAAAATGACAGAAACTATTATTTTTGCCGCCGTTTGGTCCCGTAGTTCAATGGATAGAATAGAAGTTTCCTAAACTTTAGATACAGGTTCGATTCCTGTCGGGACCACCAGTAAAGCCGGGCATTTTGCAGGTTTTTTTTATTTTTAGAATTGGAGTCGTTAAATAATAAGACGGATAAAGTAGAATTTTGGTAAATAATAGCAGCTTTTTTTAAGATTTCGTTTCTAAGAGCAAAGGCAGAAACACTTTAATATAAATATTAAAATGTATATTGCTAACCACCAGTCTGCAAGCCAGTTAGTTTTGGGCCTGATAGTTTTATATTGATGAACAGCCTGTTTTTTGGGCACTAAGTTTATAAAATTTGACCTTATGAAGCGCACATTTTTTCTTTCAATCGCATTATTTATAGCTGGTAGTATTTATTCGCAGGGTATTTTTCTTTCCGTGGGTGGCGGGGTAATGAATTACGGAGGAGACCTGCAATCGAAAGTACTTACCCTCAATCAGGCAAATCCCGTATTTACCTTAAGTGGCAGTTATTATTTTGATTCGCACTTCGGTGTGTCTTATTCATTAACTTCCGGAAAAGTAGGAGCTACAGACACAAAAGCCACAACCAGCAGGGTCAGGCGCAATCTTAATTTTTACAGTAATATTGGTGAAGTAAGTTTAAACTTTGAAGCAAGTTTGAAAGATGTTATCAATTCAGAAAGCCGGTTTAGCCCCTATGCCTTTGCGGGAATAGCTGCTTTCAGAATGAACCCTTATACTTTCGATGCTGCCGGCAATAAAGTATTTCTTCAGCCTCTTGGTACCGAAGGTCAGGGACTTCCGGAATACCCCGATAAAAAACCTTACCAGCTTACCCAATTTGCAATTCCTGTAGGAGTAGGAATAAAATATGCCGTCACAAAAAAGATCATCCTAAGCGCAGAGCTTTCTTTCAGAAAAATTTTCACCGATTATCTGGACGATGTAAGTGGCAAAGGATATGCAGACACTTCTATTCTCCGTATTGCCAGGGGGCAACTTGCATCAGACCTCTCCTTCAGGGGAGATGAACTGGATCCCCCCCTTGTGCTTAACAGCTTTTCTACCAGGGGAAATCCCGATAAAAAAGATACTTATTATACCTGCATTTTAAAGGTTACTTATTCATTTGGTAAAAGCCTTTTCTATTATTAGGTAGTTTGTTTTAACGATTATTATTTTCGGTGTGCAGCATGTATTTTTTTTATGAGCCGGGCTGCATTGCTGCTATTAAACCCGCTTGCGTCGCACTCTTCAACGTTCTGCTTGCTCTTGGGCATTGTGCAGCAAGCTTACCCTACCCGAACTATAAATTCCGTTGACGATTGATTCTATATACCAGTAAGACTTTTAAGCTGTCTTGTTTAGGCAGGTTGTGTCAAATTGCTGCATTTTGTACAGGCGTACAAGTGAGTGACACAACCAAAGCTCAATAGTAGCAGCAGAGTTTGGTTCAAAAAAATATTGTTGGTATTTGCTGTTTACGGTTAATGTTTAACTACACAAAAAAGCCCCGCATTTATGCGGGGCCCTAATTATTAAAAAGATAAACGCCTATTCTTTGTTGTCTTCGTCCTGCTTCATCTTTTCTTTCAGTTCTGCAAGAGCGCCTAAATCACCAAGCGTAGCTTTTTCTACTTTGTTTTGAACAGCTTTTACCGCTTTTTGCGTTTTTGCTGCTTCAACATTGGCTTCTTTACGGGCAGATTCTTTTTCTTCTACTTTAGCCATCTCCCATATTTTGCTATGACTTAAAACAATGCGTTTTTCGTTGCGGTCGAATTCAATTACAACAAATTCTGCAGTTTCGTCAGCAGCAATCAACTTACCATCTTCTTTTGTAAGGTGACGTGCAGGTGCAAAAGCTTCCAAACCATACGGCAACTGAACTACGGCACCTTTATCATCTTTACGGGTAACGGTTCCTTCATGCACTGTTCCAATTGCAAATGTTTCCTGCAAAGAATTCCATGGATCTTCTTCCAGTTGTTTGTGGCCCAGCTGCAGTTTTCGGTTTTCTTTATCAACACCCAGGATGATGATATCGATCTTTTCGCCAACCTTGGTGTATTCTGATGGATGATTGAAACGTTTTAACCAGCTTAGGTCGCTGATGTGGATCATACCGCCAATACCTGGTTCCATCTCTACAAATACGCCATAGTTGGTAATGTTTTTAACCAACCCAGCGTGCTTGCTCGATTCAGGAAATTTGTTTTCGATGGTGCTCCATGGATCCTCTGTAAGCTGCTTGATAGAAAGGCTCATCTTGCGGGAGTCTTTATCAAGGGTAACCACTTTAGCTTCATGTTCATCATTCAGCTTAAAGTATTCTTTTGCGTTAATTGGTGTATTTGCCCAGGTAATTTCACTTACGTGTACAAGACCTTCTACGCCCGCCTGAATTTCAAGAAATGCACCGTAGTCTTCAATATTTACTACGCGGCCTTTAACGGTAGCACCTTCGGTGATCCACTCAGGTAACACATCCCATGGATGTGGTGTAAGCTGTTTCAAACCAAGGCTGATGCGTTTTTTGTCGTCGTCGAAATCCAATACCACCACCTGAATCTTTTGATCCATTTTTAGCACTTCTGTTGGGTGCGAAATACGGCCCCACGAAATATCGGTGATGTAAAGTAAACCATCCAAACCGCCAAGGTCCATAAAGGCGCCAAAGTCGGTGATGTTTTTAACGGTACCTTCCAATACCTGGCCTTTCTCTAATTTGCTCATGATCTCTACACGCTGTGCTTCAATGTCGCTTTCGATAAGGGCTTTATGAGATACAACAGCATTCTTAATAGTCTCGTTTATCTTAACTACTTTAAATTCCATTGTTTTACCTACAAATTGGTCGTAATCTGTAACCGGCTTAACGTCAATCTGCGAACCTGGTAAGAATGTTTCCATACCAAATACATCCACAATAAGGCCACCTTTAGTTTTGCTGGTAACAATACCGGTAACCACTTCGCCTGTTTTGTGTACTTCCATAATACGCTGCCATGCGCGGAAAATGCGGGCAGATTTTCGGCTCAGGTGTAAGTGACCTTGGCGGTCTTCTTTCTCTACTACCATCACCTCAACCGGATCGCCAATTTTGAGGCCCGGAAGATCGCGGAATTCGTTTAAAGAAATAAGGCCGTCACTTTTAAAGCCAATGTTTATTACCACATCGGTTTTTGTAAGTGCCACTACCAAACCATTTACAATTTCATTGTCTTCAATCTGCACAAAAGTGTTGTCGTAAACCTTGTCGTACTTTTCTTTTTCTTCCTGGGTATAATGAGAAACGTTGCGTTTGTCAATGCTCCAGTCAAAATCGTCGTGTGCTGCAATGGTTTCAGCAACGGGTTCCTGCGCTACAACCTGCTCAGCATCCGGTGCAATTAGAGCTGCAGTTTCGGCTACCGCTTCAGGTGCAATAGCGGCTGGGGTTTCTGGTACTTCTGCTGCGGCCGGTGCTTCTGTTACTGGCGCAACTTCGGCAACAGGTTCGTTTGTTATCGCTGTAGCAGCTTCTGTGGCGATTGTTTCGGCCACGGGAGCAATCTCCTGTTCATCAGCGTTTGGATTAACAATATTGTTTTCTGACATAAATA
>JBBRDW010000169.1:0-6719 GCA_038203525.1 Chitinophagales bacterium
CGTGCATACAATGATGGCGTTGCATACCGAATCGCAACAAGCTTCAAAGATTCCATCACAGTTGTAAACGAAACTGCTGCATTCAATTTCAGTGAGGGTACAACTACAGCCTACGCACCAGTCGTAACAAAAAGACCAGATCAGGATGTATTCCACACCAGCTTCGAAGAACTCTATACACATAAATCATTAGACAGTTTCTCCACCAACGATTATATGTTCACTCCTGTGCTTACAGAAACAGGCAACAATATCAAAGTCGCAATTACAGAAGCTGATCTCGATGATTATCCCGGCATGTTCCTGCAAGGCACTGCTACCAATAGTTTCAAAGGAATATTTGCGCCATACCCACTAGAAGAAAAAGTAGTAGAAGGAGATTACCCGCAAAAAGTTGTTACACAACGTTCAGACTACATCGCCAAAACAAAAGGTACACGCAGCTTTCCCTGGCGTGTAATGCTTATTGCAAGAGAAGACAAAGATTTACCCACCAATGATCTTGTGTATCGCCTTGCCACACCCACAAAGATTGAAGACGCTTCATGGATTCATCCCGGCAAAGGCACCGATGAATGGACGATTGATATCAACCTTTTCAATGTTCCTTTTAAAAGCGGCATCAATACTGAAACGTACAAATACTATATCGACTTTGCCAAACGCTTTGGCTTTGACCGTATCATGATGGATGCAGGCTGGAGCAAAACCACTGACCTCTTCTCTATCAACCCAAACATCAACATGGACACCCTTGCTGCTTATGCAAAACAACAAGGCATTAAACTCAGCATGTGGACGCTTGCCATGACACTCGACCAACAACTCGACAGTGCACTTAAACAATTTCAACAATGGGGTGTAGATTATATCATGACAGACTTTATAGACCGCGATGATCAAAAGACCGTCAACTTTTATAACCGCATTACCGAAGCCTGCGCCAAAGCAAAGATCATGATCATGTTTCATGGCGCTTACCCGCCCAAAGGTTTTAACCGCACCTACCCAAACAACATAACACGCGAAGCTGTGCTGGGCAGCGAATACAATGCATGGAGCGATAAACCCACTGCCACACACAACGCCACAATCCCTTTCACCCGCATGCTTGCCGGACCGCTTGATTACGAACCCGGCCTGCTCGACAATGCCACGCCACAACAGTTCAAACCCATCTGGGGCAAGGTGATGAGCCAGACCACCCGGTGCCAGCAGCTCGCCCTGTTTGTGGTGTACGATAATCCTTTGCAGATATTCTCCGGCAATCCCTCGCAGGGTTTAATGGAGCCAGCCTTTATGCAATTACTCGGCAGCATACCCACCACCTGGGACACCACTATTATCACCCACGCAAAAATTGCCAGCTATATTGTTACAGCCCGCCGCCACGGCAACGATTGGTTTATTGCAGGCATTACAGATTCCGCCGCAAGATATATAAACCTAGATCTTTCTTTTCTTGATGCAGGTAATTATACAGCTACTATTTGTAAAGACGGAATTAATGCAGAGCGAAATGCTATGGATTATATGATGGAAGAAAATGTTTTAAACCATGATAGCAGTGTACAAATACATCTTGCACCGGGCGGAGGTTTTTTGGTAAGATTGAAGAAGGAGTAAGAATTATTATGAACCAGGCTGCATTGCTACTATGAGGCTTTTCTTGCGTCGCACTCTTGTACGGTTGGATTATTTATTGGGCTTTTATCTTAGCGTAAATCGAAGCGAACAATGTTGGTCAGTAACCTATGAAAGCAAAGAAATAATATAATAAGAACTTATGTCATCTACTTTAGTGTTTTATAATCCAAATCGAACAATTGTATAATTAAACTAACTTAATGATATGACAACAAAAAGGCATTTTGATAACGATGTTCAGGAAAGTATTTACCGGAACAATCATAAACTAACCGCTGATAAGATTAAACAAAAGCTGAGTGAAGTTAAGAATGAGCGAACTAAATCCCGCCGAAGATGGATTTGGGAACTTATGCAAAATGCTAAAGATGTACCCAATCCTTATGGGGGAGTTTCAATTAATATACATTTCACAAATGGTGCACTTATTTTTTCTCACAATGGAGATCCATTTTATGCCAATCAAATTACTGGATTAATTCAGCAGGTAAGTACCAAACGTTCTGATGCAGGTGATGAAAAAACAACTGGCAAATTTGGAACAGGATTTATAAGCACACATTTACTTTCAGATATTATCAATGTTCGAGGCATTGTCAAAAGAACTGAAAGTATCCATAGAGAATTTGAAATAACTCTTGACCGGAGTGGAGATACTTCAGAAGATCTGTTACCGAATATTGAATCTAATCTTGAAAGGATAGTACAGTTAGATAGTTCAGCAGACTTTCGGGAAATACCAATGTATTTAGAACAAAGAACAGAGAATGATTATGACACAAGATTCGAATACCCTTTAATTGATATAGAAGCTAAAAAAGCAGCAGAAGTTGGTGTATCAGATTTGGTAAATACTTTGCATTACACGATGGTGAATGTAGATCAAATTAAAAAAGTAACTGTTATTAATGATTTGACAAACGAAATAGATGTTTATCATAAAGTTTGTTTGAAAAATGAAGAATACATAGACATCATACAAATTCAGGTGGATAAAAATAATCAACCGCAAGACCCTTACACAATCTTACGATGGAAAGAAGAGGAAATTCATTTATTGGTTAGAGTGGAAGCAGAAGACAATTATAGCCTGATCCCATTAACAGGAAAAGAGCCTTATTTATATAGAGACTTTCCGCTTATAGGCACTGAGAAATTTCATTTCCCTTTTGTAGTAAATGGATTAACTTTTTATCCTACAGAAAAAAGAGATGGATTATTGCTTAATGACAATTCATCAGAACCTGAGCATAATAAAGATTTATTACTAAGTGCATTTCGAGCAGGAATAAAATTTACAGATTGGCTAATCGCAAACGATGCACAGAATTTATTTGTGCTTGCCAATACCAGAATACCCAACTATGGTCCTCTTGAACCGGAAACAACACAATGGTTTAAGAATTTTCAAAAAACATGGCGTAATAAGATACTTGGCAAAAAAATGGTGGAATGTGGTACAAAAAATATTTGCATAAAAGATGCTTTATTTCCTCGTTCCAATAATAGCCAGCTTGCAGAAGATCATACGCATTTATTTGATCTGTCATTTATTTTTATTGGACAGGATAAACTGCCGATAAAAAATATACATGAGAAATGGTTAAAATCTTTAGGACCGTTGGAAGAAAAAGACTCATGGGGTATGGATTTGCTTTTAGATGAGATCAGTCTATTAAAACTGATTGAGTCTTGTAATAATCTTGATCAACTTCATCTTTTGGGAGCTCCGGCTTATAATTCAATTTCAAAAACCCAATGGTTGAATAAAGTATTTTCATTCCTGGAAAGTAAAAAAATCATTGAATTAATACTTCCTTACAAAGTAATTCCCAATCAAAAAGGTGATTTAAATAAGCTCGAAAAATTATGGTGGGAAAGTTTGAAAGAACCTATTCCTGATGAGATATTAAATGTGCTTGAATTAATTGAATTGGATTGGAGAAGCGAACTTATTCATAGAAAGATAGGTTTTCATGGAATGACAAAACAGGAAAGAACATTATCTGATGCATCAACCGCAATAAATAACTTTATCTCAAAATCACAAAAACAAATCATGCCCTCAGGAGATTTTCTTAAACATCCTAAGTGCATTAATATACTTATTGGAGTGTTACAATTAGTAACAACAAATTATGACCTACAATCTTTTCGGTGTAATGTTTTTAAATATGCCAAAGAACTTTTACACTTCGCCGATGATTTAAAAACACTTGAAAAACTGGAAGGCTTAAATTTTTCTGTTGCTTCAAAATGGTTAGCTAAATATATAAATAGTACGATAAGTAAGACGGAAACTATAGATGTGCTCGCTAATACGCTTTCCAAAACAAAAGATCAGGCTATTATTTGGCTAGATAATTATCTACGGTTCCTTGAAAGGAGTGGCGATAACAGTGTGCTACTTAAGGAAGGAAATATTGTCCCAAACAGGAATAATAAATTCTCTGCATTTGATAGCTTGTACAATTTTGGAACAGAAGAACGACCACTTAATACAGAACTTCTCAAACTACTGCAACAATTTGATAATAAACAAAACTGGTTTCCAAAATTGGTTGCAGATGGGATCGGAATAAAATTACCGGAGGCTTATAAGTTTGAAGAACTTGCCAAATCAATCAAAGTGCAGGTTGATTCAATACAAGCAAATGACCAATATGAAAACTACAGAGATCAATTACTATCCTTAATAAGTTGGTGTAATGAAAGAAAAAATAAGGAACTGGCTAAAATTTACTTAAGTGAGTTTTTGGAAAAAGCAAATAGAATTTTCTTCATTTTAAGTGTTGAAAAAAGTGGGCATGGGGATGCTTTTATTCAACTCATGAAAAATCCTGAAAAATTACCAGAATTACTTAAAATAATTAAATCAGGGATTGACTTAAAAGATATTACTGAAAATTTGCCAGAATTACTTAAGATGCTTGAATCAGGAATTGATTTTAAAGATATTACTGAGATTTCTGATATAGTAAAAGATCCAGCACAAAAGCAAAAGGTTCTGGAATACGCTCGGCAATTGAAAGAAGAAAAAAGTGATTTTGATTTTAAACGAAGAATTGGCGAAGCTATTGAAAATTATTTTAAAGAGGCCTTAGAAACAGTACAGCTAAATGCTGAAGTTAAGTATAGAGGTTCAGGATCTCATGATTTTGTGATAAGAAATATTCATAACCAAAAAGAATTTTTTATCGAATTAAAATCTCACAAAAACGGTGATAAGCAGACACCCATTAAACTTGCGATTTCTCAAGCAAGATTAGCGGTAAGTGATTCTGCAAGATTCGGTCTTTGTATTATCGAACGTCCCACAAAAGATCATCATGACATAGTAGGATATATTAAAAACAACCTTCAATATTTAGGAGGTTTGAAATTAGATTTTGAAACAGTTGTTACAAAAGCTAATGAATTGGAAAAAATCATAAGAGACTCATCATCAATTAGCATTGAATTAAAAGATAAATCTTATTTGGTTAAGGTATCGCATGAATATATTGCAGCTAGAAAAAAGGCATTTCAAGAACTTATTCAAAAAATAAAATCAGCAATTGAATAAATTGTAATCCTCCTCCGCCTTGGTTCGTGTCCGCAAAATAAAATTAAGATGCCCCGGTACGTGTCTTCACGCACCGGAATAAAACATGATAAAGGTTCGTGGAGACACGAACCCCCGCCTTGGTTCGTGTCCTCAGCCTTGGTTCGTGTCCGTAAATAAATTTAAGATGCCCCGGTACGTGTCTTCACGTACCGGAACATGACGTAATAAAGGTTCGTGGAGACACGAACCTTGGCAATTAGAATAAACAAATTATATCAGCTGAATGAAAGTTATTATATTGACTTCTAAATTTTGAAATGCTATATGAATAAGCGGGTTTTTATGGTAATGCCTTTCTCAAATGAATCTGCCAAAAATGCTTACCACTATTCTATTAAAAAAATTTGCAAGAAACACAAACTTCAAATAAGAAGAGCAGATGACATCTTTTCAACTACTCCCATATATGATGATATTATTAGGGAGATTCAAGAAGCTTCAATAGTGGTTGTTGATATCACGGATAATAATCCCAACGTTTATTATGAACTTGGGATTGCGCATATTTTAAAAAAAAATCAGACAATAATAATTACGCAAATGCCTTATGACGATACTCCCTTTGATATAGCACATTTCAGAATAATTCATTATTCTGATACAATCGAAGGAAAGGATAAGCTCGAAAAAGATTTCGATGCCACTCTAAGAAATTTATTAAGTGATTATAAAACAATTAACCGTGATTATTTTATGCAGATTATTGATTTAATGATTTCTGTAAACAAAATTGAGTATTTAGCAGTAATCTTAGGATTTCGTAAATATCAACAACCATTTAAGATCAACGATAATATTTGTTTTGATTTTTCTTATAAAACATTGGTGGGTTCAAGGCAATCGACCTCTTATAAGGATTTTACAGGTATGTTATTTAAAATGAAATATTTAAAAATCGAAAATGAAATATTTGTATCCATAACGCCAGAGGGTGTGGCTTTTTCGGAACTTGTAGAAGAACGCGGAATCAAATGTCTGATGTTTAATGATGAAATTTATGAACCAGATTACATTCCAAAGCAGAAGATGGAATTCACTTTAGGGAGACACCAACTTTTTTCACATGACTCATATACATCAGCAGATGGTCATTTAAATCTTGCCGACGAATAAATAAAAATTTATTCTTTCTCCCTCCGCCTTGGTTCGTGTCCGTAAATAAAATTAAGATGCCCCGCTACGTGTCTTCACGTACCGGAATAAAACGTGATAAAGGTTCGTGGAGACACGAACCTTGGCGACCAGATATAAATTTTCCGCCGCCTTGGTTCGTTCCCGTAAAATAAACTTAAGATGCCCCGGTGCGTGTCTCCACGTACCGGAAAAAAAACGTGATAAAGGTTCGTGGAGACACGAACCCTGGCGACCAGATATAAATTTTCCGCCGCCTTTGTTCGTTCCCGTAAATAAACTTAAGATGCCCCGGTGCGTGTCTTCACGCACCGGAATAAAACGTGATAAAGGT
>JBBRDW010000170.1:0-6691 GCA_038203525.1 Chitinophagales bacterium
TATCCGGGGCGCTTTCTTGTTTTTATAATTGTAGAACGGGGACTTTTATGGGCCCGCCATTAGATTCTCTTTTTAACTTTTCTTGCGTCGCACACTTGTATAGTTGACTATAGTTGAGCCATAGGAACTGCTTTTTTATTCTTGCCAGTTAAAAATGTGTTTACAGCAGCTGCCTAAAGTTCTAAAAGTACAAGTGAGTGACACAACAGGCGATGCCATAAAAACCTGAAGACGGTACCATAAAAATGGGTTTAAAAACCGGGAGAATGTTATTGTTGGTTTATAATACATTTTCTTTTACTTTTGCCGCCCGAATTCCCACACGGCCTAACAAGTGCGCTGCCTGTGCAGTGCCGCCAGCAGGGAGTAATCTTAAACAGATTATAATAATGCCAAAAGTTAAAACAAACTCCAGCGCCAAGAAGCGCTTTAAGGTGACCGGAACAGGAGAGATCACCTTCCAGAAGGCTTTTAAACGACACATTCTTACCAAGAAATCGAAAAAACGCAAACGTGCGATGAACAAAAAAGGCTTGGTGGCAGCACCGAACCGCGACTTTGTAATGCGTTTATTGCGTTTAAAGTAAGCTATTACTGTTGTTAGAAAACTGATCTCAATTAATTTGTTCATCGTTTTAGAAAGGCCAATAGGTAGGCCTGAAAATAAAACAAAAATTATCAAAACATGCCTCGTTCAAAAAATGCCGTTGCGTCAAGGGCAAGAAGAAAAGGAATATTAAAGCAAGCCAAAGGTTATTATGGCAAGCGTAAAAATGTATATACTGTTGCAAAGAATATTGTAGAAAAAGGTATGACTTACAGCTATGTTGGCCGTAAGTTAAAAAAACGCGAATACCGCCAGTTATGGATTGCCCGTATAAACGCTGCAGTTAGAGCAGAGGGTATTACCTACAGTGAATTTATTGACAAATTGAATAAAAAAGGTATTGAAGTTAACCGCAAAATGCTGGCCGATCTTGCCATGAATGAACCAGCCAGTTTTACTGCCTTGGTAAATTCAGTGAAATAAAATGTTTAGTTTACAACTTATAAAACCGGCAGCCGAAGGCTCCGGTTTTTTTTATGCAGTAATACCTGCAAACATTTACTTTTGCACGTTAATAATTTTCAAATAAAAAATAACAACTAACCCGAAGGAATGAACAATACTTCTTATACCTCTTTGGTTAAGCAGACCTTTCACTTTCCACAGGAAGGATTTGATCTTGGTGATAATGGCTATGTACAGTTCAACGATCTTGATCTTAAACAGCTTATAGAAAAGTATGGTACACCAATGAAGCTTACCTATCTTCCTAAGATTGGTAAACAGATAAACAAGGCTAAAAATATGTTTGCTGCAGCTTTTAAAAAGCATAAATATGAAGGCAAATATTTCTATTGTTACTGTACCAAGAGTTCACATTTTTCCTTTATAGTAGAAGAAGCTTTGAAAAATGAGATTCATCTTGAAACTTCCTACGCCTACGATATTGAGATCATCAATAAGCTGTATCAAAAAAGAAAAATTACTAAAGACATCTTTATTATCTGCAACGGCTACAAACAAAAAAGCTACACTTCCCGCATTGCAAAACTGATTAACACCGGGTTTAAAAATGTTATTCCGGTTCTTGATAATATTGAAGAATTACAGGCGTATAAACGTAGCGTACGTCAACCCTTCAAATTGGGAATTAGAATAGCTGCAGAGGAGGAACCCAACTTTCCTTTTTATACTTCAAGATTGGGAATTAGACCGAAAGATATTCTCGAATTTTATGTTGATGAAATTGAGGGATACGAACATAAGTTTCAGCTAAAAATGCTTCATATATTCCTAAATAAAGGTATTAAGGATGACGTTTATTACTGGAGTGAACTTAACAAGATCATTAACCTTTACTGCCAGTTAAAAAAGATTTGTCCTGAGCTGGATTCTATAAATATTGGTGGTGGTTTTCCCATAAAACACTCACTTGGCTTTGAATATGATTACCAGTTTATGATTAATGAGATTGTTGGTAATATTAAAAAAGCATGCAAGCGGGCAAAAGTTCCCATGCCTAATATCTATACAGAGTTTGGAAGCTTTACGGTAGGGGAGAGCATGGCGCACATTTACAGTGTTATTGGACAAAAGATGCAGAACGACCGCGAAATATGGTATATGATAGACTCTTCCTTTATTACAACATTGCCAGATACCTGGGGTATAGGAGAAAAGTTTTTAATGCTGCCCATTAATAAATGGGATAATGACTATCAGCGGGTGGTATTGGGAGGCATGACCTGCGACAGCCATGATTACTACGATTCAGAAGAGCACATTAATGAAGTGTTTCTGCCAAAGCTGGTAATGAATACCGGCCCCAATGGCCATAGCCCTCATTCAACTACCGATGATAAGGAACCGCTTTATGTTGGTTTTTTTCATACCGGTGCTTACCAGGATCAGATAAGTGGTTACGGAGGAATTAAGCATTGCCTTATTCCTTCGCCGAAACATGTAATTGTTGGTTACGATAAATCTGGAAAGCTTATAGATTGGTTGCATGCAAAGGAACAGTCGGCTCAAAGTATGCTTAAAATATTAGGTTACCTTTAAATCAAAACCTTAATTTTTATAAAACCATTTCTAATAGGAATGGTTTTTTTATGAACGGCTCTCAGGTTTTTACCAAAAGATTTACTTTCATTAAAACATATCAGGTTATGCCAAAATTTATTGTTTGTATAAGCGCCTACATTTTCGTGTTTTCATTTCTTGCCAAAGCCCAAACCGATGAAGACCGGGTAAAGGCGGTAATAAATAAAATGTTTACTGCCATGAGAGACGGCGACGGTAAATCGCTGATGGAATGTTTTGCAGATAGTGCCATTTTGCAAACAGTAATAGAAAAAGATGGCAGCGTTTCTATTGCAAATGAACCCGTAAAAGATTTTGCAAATTTTGTAGCTACCCAGCCAAAAGGTGCAGCCGATGAACGAATTATATTTGACATGGTTAAAACAAATGGCTCACTTGCCACTGCATGGACGCCTTACCAATTCTACTTTAATGGAAAATTCAGCCATTGCGGCGTAGACTCTTACCAGCTTGTGCGAATAAACGATTCCTGGAAAATTCAATACCTTATTGATACCCGGCAAAAAGTAGGTTGCGGTAAATAAAACGAATAAATATTTTTTTGCTCCCAGCTTTGGAACATGAATGAAGCTTTGGTTGCGTCGCACTCTTGTACGGTTGGATTATATGTCGGGCTTTTATTGCAGCATAGATTATCGGTTATTATTGAAAAGTAGTACCATCGAACCGCAGAGTCTCCATTATGTGCGTACGTTTTTATTTTAGCTCAATTCGGTCGTAAATACCTCCCCTTTTGATAAAGTCAAAGAAACTTGTCCTGCGTGATGAGAGTTATGGAAAAGAATGTGTGAGAAAAGTCGCATTCTTGAAACCGTTCCAAAAAATGGGGTGTCAGTTGTCAAAAGCCAATCTTCATCTTTTGAATTTTCGATTAAATTTTCAAGCATTTTATATCCTATATCAATATATAATTTGCTTGTTTCAATTTCAAAATCCTGTCCTGTGTCTTGTTGTCCCATCGTAGTATTTTGAATGTCTGACGGAATGCCAAGAAAATAGCCAAACAAATTCATAGTTTCTCCAATATGCCTATAAATAAATCCGATAGAGGCAGTTTCAACATTCAGTTTATATTTTTTGTTCTGATTGGTAACTCTGTCCAAAGCATATGAGTTAGTAGTCATGTTTTGAACTAACATTTCTCGAAGCAATTCCTTTTGATTATTCATATCTATAAATTGTTTTGATTGTCTAACAAAATGTTAGCCATCGTTTATATCACTCAAAATACATATAAATCATTCGCAAAGACAGCTAATGTAGACTGATTTGCGAAACAATCTAAACTGAATAGAATTTTGCTTCTGTGCCCGCTTTCTTACCCCCTTCAATAAAAGCTCAATAAAATTTAGAAAGTACAAGAGTGCGACGCAACAGGCGATTAGCCAGGATTTGCAGTCGGATTCAAAATTTTCATTTGTCTTTATTTAACGCTTCTTAATTTTTTTAAATTAATTCCTATAATACTGATAGGTTATATAGATTTAAATCATAAGTTTGTTAAGACTTTTTAAAAATAGTAGAAAACTTTAAAATTAAAAGCCTTTTATGGTACCAAAACTAAGTTCACCTGAAATTTTGAACTTCCTGATTATTGTAAGTATTATACTTATTTCTTCCAGGCTATTGGGCGAGATATTCAGAAAATTTAAACAACCGCTGGTAGTTGGAGAAATTCTTGCAGGTATAATACTGGGGCCTTCACTTTTAGGATCTGCATTTCCCGATCTTTTTAAGCAAATTTTTCTTAGCCAGCCCCGCGCCTATGGTGCATTTGATGGACTGGCAAACGTAGGCGTAATACTTTTGATGTTTATAGCCGGAACAGAAGTTGACTTAAAAATGATCCGTAAGGAAGGTAAGTCGGCTGCTTCTATCAGTTTACTCGGTTTAATATTACCCTTTGCACTCGGCTTTTTATGTATATGGTTTTTTCATGATTACGTTTTTGCCATTCCTACAACGGACAGGTTAATACCTTCTCTTTTCTTTGGAACAGCATTGTCTATTACAGCCTTATCCGTAATAGTAAAAGTACTGATAGATCTGGATATTATCCGTACCAAAGTTGGCGGTCTTGTATTAACCGCCGCAATGATAGATGACTTTCTCGGCTGGATTCTTTTTTCAATCATAATGCAAATGATGACTGCTAAAGCAGGTGAGGCATCGTTTAGTTCAATATTCTACATACTGGGTTTTGTTGCTTTTATGATGACAATTGGCCGTTGGGCAATTGATAAAATACTTGCTTTGGCTGTAAAATACCTTTCAGCTCCCAGTGGTATTATTACGGTAGCCATCTGTTTATGTTTTCTTGGTGCTGTTGTTACCGAATACCTGGGGATCAGGGGTATTTTTGGAGCCTTTCTTGTAGGCGTTGCTGTGGGCGATTCAAAACACTTTAATCACCACATTCAGCATATCATCCAGGCTTTCATTATCAATTTGATCGCACCACTATTTTTCGCTTCGGTTGGTTTAAGGGTAAACTTTGTAACCAATTTCGATTTGTCAACCGTTGTAATTATTCTTGGTATTGCCTGTATAGCCAAAATAGTTGGAGCAGGCATAGGCAGCCGTATTGGCGGCTTAAATAAAAATGAGTCAATGGCAGTTGCTTTTGGAATGAATGCCCGGGGATCACAGGAAATTGTGCTGGGTCTTGCCGCTCTGCAGGCAAAAATTATTGACGAACAGGTATTTGTAGGCCTTGTGGTAATGACGATGGTAACAATCTTAATTGCAGGGCCATTAATGAAATTATACCTGGAAAAAGATATAAAAGAAAAAGGATTAAAAAATACCGGAACCAAAGCAGTTTCACTTGCCGATGATACAGAAATGGCGATGTTTAACAACTAGTCCTACCTCTTTAAAAAGAAAGCCCCATAAATGGATCATACCGCTTATGGGGCTTTTTTATAGCCAGATTATCATATTTTTTGTTGCAATTACCTTATGCAACGTGATTGTATGTACCCAGCTTTTATTTTCATGGCATCGTTCCTTGCGTCGCACACTTGAACTTCATAACCTTTATGAGCTGCAAATTGCATTGGCAAAAGCTGGAATGCCTAAAGCCAACCATCATGCCTAAAAAGTACTAATTATTTACCTGGTAATCAACAGAGCATTATTTACGATTGTAAAAAAGCCCACCCACGCTAATTAAACATACTAAACTTATAACGTCCGGAATACGAAAATGGAACGGTTATGTAAATTCCAGCCTTACCAACCCTCGTTGTACCTTTTACTTCAAGCAACATATCGTTGGCGAAAATAGAGGTAAAAGTATTTTTTACCAGATTTTTCATATCTACCTGCATGTGGGAAGGAACATAGAATTCGGATTTTTTCGGAATATGCATGGTAGTATCAAGAATATATTTTCCAAGATAATTGTGCTCAATGTAAACATCGCAATCAATATGCTTAAGATCAACCCCAAAGTTGTTAGGGTTAAAATAAACCAGATCCATACTCACTGTAGATTTTTCAAATCCCAGGCTGTCCACTTTAAAATTTTTTAAATCCCTGTATTCAAAACTTTCAGGTTTTTTACAACTTGTCGCACAAGCCGCCAGCAGCAGTAGGAGAGGTAAAATCTTCATCTTCATATTTGGCGCAAATTAATCGGAAAGTTTTGGATACTTCTAATGGTTATTTCAAAATAACTTATTTTTAATGCTATAAACTTTAGAATTGAACACTTATTATAATGAAATCGCTTTACCTTTTATTTTAGTTTTATAAATATATGTACAACTTATTGATTTATAGATAAATATGCAAAATACAATTACTTATTATTTATAATTAAAAGAAACAATAATTCCAATTTTTGAAACAATTCTATCCCTCTTTTGATAACATTTAATATTTTAAAAAAAAATAATGCTACTAATTGATAATCAAATATTTCCGGTTGTTAACTTATTCAAATATTCGTATAAAAAAACAAATGTAATTTTATTTTCATGTGATAGCTATAGCAAGATGACATTTAACAACCGGTTTGTAATTGCCGGCAGCAAC
>JBBRDW010000171.1:0-6607 GCA_038203525.1 Chitinophagales bacterium
TAGCCGCTAACAAACGGTTGATAAACTTTACCCCCCCCCGAAAATTATTCAGCCAGGAAACGAAAAAATAAACCTCCATATAGATTATTATATCAGGCCATGCCGCCACGAAACGCAATCCTGTACCACAATTGATGGCTGTGGCAATAAAAATTATATCAACGCCCGAAGCCCATAATATTAGTGATAACCGCTTATAACCTGCATCATTTTTTACATAACGGCAACCGCTGTTGAGCCCCTTTTTATGCAGGCACCATATTGCTGATATTTAAAACCTTCCTTTAAAAACATTTTCAAATCAATTTAAAATTACAATTATGAACCATTCAATACAACAACGGCAGCAACCCAATGGGTTTAATCAGGGGTTACCGGTTATACTCTTCTTTCATGCAGCCTCACCTGTAGAAAACTTAATTCAGGATGATGCAGCAATTATAGAAATTGCCCAAAAATTGTCCGGTGAAGGGTTTATCAGTTTATCAATGGAAAATAAAACCAATGGCAGTACAGCGGAAAAGCATCTTGCTATATACAGGGCAATGCCGGATGCACAAGGGATTAAAAAAAGCGTAAAAAAAAGAAAAGGCGGGCTTTGAAAAATCTTATTTTCTTTTTTAAACCTCAACAATTTTATGATCCAAAAAACTACAATTTATGTACACCACACGAAAACAATTTCTTAAGCAGGCCGGCTTTGCATTAGCTGGTTCTTTTTTGCCTTATTCTAAATTATTTGCAGGCAATACCCATAAAACCCTCTTTGCTGGCAATACCAGTCATCCTATTGATTGCCCTACTACTTTATATACTGATATAAGCGATGGGACTGAATTTTTTTATTATTACAAAAGCACTGGTAATATTATTAAGGATATTGCATACCAGCTTGACGATGGGAATGGCTGTGTTGATGTTACTTTCGTTGACGATTTTTTGTGCGGCACTTTTGATAACCATACAACAGATACTGGCCCACAAGAAACGGCTTTACGCTACAAAGCGATTTATCCTTATGCATACGATGCTACCCTTCACCCCACTGGTCATGATTATGCTGTTGCATTGCCTGTAGTGGCACTATTTCATCCCGGTGGTTTTAGGGAATGTACCACACTTGATGATGATTTTTTACACACATTGGCTTTAGAACTGGCAATGAAAGGTTATATCTGCCTTGTGGTGGAATATAGAACGGGAAGACTTGAGGATGAAAGCCCAACAGCCAAGAACTGGACAGCGCAGCAGCAGCTCGCTACCTACAGGGGCATACAGGATGTGCGCGGGGCGCTTAAAAGTATTGTAAAAAGAAATACAGCTTTTAGCGGCACAGGTGAGGATTTTCACAGGGGCTTGTTTAAAATTAATACAGACCAATTTTTTATTGGTGGCGCAAGTGCTGGTACTGTTATTACCGTAAATGCAGCTTATCTAAGGGATCAAACAATGGCTAACCAGATTTTTGTTTCTGCGGGTACATCTGATCTTACAATTGAACAGGCGCTTGGAGGTATAGACGTAAACAGGTATTTTGGCCATACTTCGGATTTCCCTGTAATCCGAGGTATCCTCGCATGTTGGGGAGCCTTACTTTTACCATGGGTGGACAATTCTAACACTAATGCGGTAAGTTTTTTTACGAGTACTGATTCCAATGCCAATCCCCCAATCATTGCATTTCATGGGGCATTGGATCCTGAAATAGCTTATTACAGTGATGACAAAAAACAGGATTATAAAAATTCCTATAACCCGAAATATAAAAAAGAAACACGCTGTCTTGATTCAGGAAACTCTACGGATAAGTTTCTTTTAAAAGCAACCGGTAGTGATCATGACAAAGTATATGTTACAAAACTCAGCGGTTTGGATATGTATAATCTTTTAAAAGATAGTGCTATAAACAGAAAGGCAGAATTATATACAGATTGTAACGGCGGGCATGGATTGAAATTTACTAGCACATATTTCCCAAATTATGGAACTTCCTATACTGATGAAACTGCTGTAACAAAATATATAGCAGAGAGAGCTGCTGTATTTTTTCCAACAATAATGATTTATAATGCAACTCACCTACTAAACCATCCTCCTTTTGATTCTTCATGTGATACTCATTTCATAGATTGTCAGAATTTGAGAGTATGCGGAGGATCTGATAATAATTCTTGTACTTTAACTGAATGTGAAAATAATCTCTGATAATTTTAAAAAAATAAAAAATACTTTTTATGAAAAATATTATTTGTATAACTATTGGGTTGTTTCTGCTATGTAAAACAGCATCTTCCCAACCCGGCACACTAGACAAAAGTTTCAGTAATAATGGTAAAGCTTTTTATGATGAATTTAATGGGGAGTGTGTTGCCATTGCGTCGCAAGCAGATGGAAAGATTATTACTGGGGGTTACCATTCTGCTAATAATTCTGAGAAAACAGGATCCTTAATTGAGCGTTTCAATGTAGATGGCAGCGTTGATGAAAGTTTTGGCGATAAGGGGAGATTAATTGTAACCGATGCAGAAGGCAGACACCCCAATGGTGTTTCAGACATATTTGTGTTGCCCAATGGTAAAATAGTTTGTTGCATTTATGCAAATGACAAGTATGCCGATATAGGGCTAATACGCTTAAACAGTAATGGCACATTTGACAATTCGTTTAGCGAAAATGGTATAGCTATTATTAGTTTGGGACAGGATGCGACTATAGGCGGTATGTTGTTGCAAACTGATGGCAAAATAATCATAGGGGGGAAGCAAGAAGATGGTGCGGCTTTTCTTTTACGATATTTATTGGATGGCGCTATCCTTGATGAAAGTTTTGGTGAAAACGGAATTGTACTAAATGAAGCAACAGGTGCTGCCATTTCTGAACTAAATGCAATAGCATTACAGCCCGATGGTAAAATAATTTTAAGCGGAAGATACTTTTCCGGCAGCCTTGTTTTAATCAGGTATTTGCCCGATGGTAAAATAGACCTTTCATTTGATGAAGATAAAGATGGGGTTGCCGGAATAAGGCTTGAGGATGGCGATGTGCCATACTCCTATATCTATGATCTTGCAATTCAGCCTGATGGCAAAATAGTTGCTGCTGGTACTGCGGGTAGTAGTTTTTCTCACATGGTAGTGATCCGTTTTAATAGCGATGGTTCTGTAGATACTGCTTTTGGCGATAAACCAGGTTATTCCATTTTACAAATGGAATCAGGCAGTGGCAAAGCGTATGATGTTACTGTTACCAGCGATAAAAAAATTATACTAAGCGGGCTATACTATCTAAGCGGCCACACCGACATGGGTTTTGGGGCGGCAAAATATAATGAAGATGGCAGTCTTGATGTTTCTTTTGGTGATAATGGTTTAGCTGTTGCAGGTTTTGATGAAATTGATGGAGTAGGCGGAGCAGGTATTGTAGGCGAAGATGGAAAGATTACGATCGGCGGTTGGGGTTATCATCTTGATGATCATCAATTTGATCATAGCTTTATAACCATGGTACGTTTCAATAATGAGATTATCCTCCCCATCATCTACAGCAAATTTTCCGCAACCCAAACCAAAGAATATATTACCCTTAACTGGCAAACGACTACCGAATTAAACAATAAATACTTTGCGGTAGAGCGCAGCAGCAATGCGGTTAATTATACTGCTGTTGCACAGGTAAATAGTATAGCATCCGGAGCAGCGGTACAGGATTATGCTTATACAGATAAACTGCCACTGGCTGGCACCAATTACTATCGCCTTAAACAGGTAGATAAAGATGGTAAATTTAGCTACAGCAAAACGGTAAGTATTGGTTATATAAAACCGGGCAGCATACAATTGTTCCCCAACCCGGCAAAAGATAAGCTTACGGTAAAGGGTTTAAATGCCGCCATAACCAGCACCATTGCGGTACTGGATATACAGGGTAAGCAATTGCTACAGTTTACAGCTAAGGCTGCGGCGTATAGTTTTAGCATTGGCAGCCTTGCACCAGGTACTTATATGGTATGGGTAAAAGATGTAAATGGAACTGCGGTGGAAAAGTTTGTGAAACAGTGATGGTGAATGGTCAATCGTGAATCGTGAATGGTCAATGGGGAATGAGGAATGAAGAATGAAGAATGAAAATGAGGAATGAAAAATGAAGAATGAAGAATGAGAAATGAAGAATGAAAAATGAAGGCGATAGAAAAACCCTGAAGTTTTCTACAACTTCAGGGTTTTGTATTTTATTGATTACGGTGGCAATCTGTGATTTTAAAGGTTGGCGACCTTGCTACTTTCGCTAAAATCTATGCTGCTATAAAAGCTGCATAGGATTACCATTAGTACAAGAGTGCGACGCAACAGACGCCCCATAGTAGTAATGCAGTTTGGCTCAAAAAAGTACCGGCTAAAATTTGAAAGGTACCCGCTGATACCGTTTCGCTAATTTTTTAATATTTCATTGTACATTTAACAGGCAAGTATTAAATAAATCCTGAAATGAAAACAACAATTTCTGCCTTTAAATCCGTACCATCGTTACCGGAGCAGGCAATAGTGATGATCTTTGATATGGAAGGTTTCTCAAGGTTCTTCAGCCACCCTGATATAAGCGAATACGTACCCAAATTTCTAAACTTAATTCTCCAGGAAATTGATGCAACAATAAAAGGTGAGACACCCTATTGGGCGGTTGATATTGATGATGAGGCCATTCAAATTCCAAGACTGCCCGATGTAATACATTCAAAATTTTTGGGTGACGGCGGACTATACATCTGGCGGTATAATGATTTTACTGATCAGCAGCGCCTTGACCTGATCGCCACATTTTGGTTATTAAAACTAAAATATAAAAGGATTTTGAAAAAGGCAACAGAAGAAATCCCTTTCACAGGAATTCCGAAAAATATTCGCTTTGGCATTGCTGCAGGTACCATTTATAACCTCAGTTACGAAAATGGTGAAACCGAAGAATACATCGGCTACAGCATAAACCTTGCGAGCAGATTGCAAAGTTATTGCAGGGATATTGGGTTTATTGTGTCTGGAAGATTGAATATAAAATCTGCTGATCTTTTAAAAGGGCAGTTTATAAAAGTTACTGCAGGTAAAATAAAAGGCTTCCCCGAAGAAATGGTTATTTTAGATGAAAGAGAGTATGAAGAACTCGATAAAAATATAAAGGCAGATTTATTTAATACACATAAGCAGTAACAGCATTTATGGGCCAGGCGGCATTGCTACTTTCATCTTTTCTTGCGTCGCACTCTTATACTTTATAACTTTATTAAGCAAATTGCAGGCAGCAAAATATACTCAATCAGCTATTCCATTTTTTACGGCAAACATTACAAGGCCGGCTGTGTTTCTAACACCAATTTTTTCAATTAATTTTTGTCTTATACCTTCCAGCGAACGTTGGCTTAATGAAAGCTGCACGCCAATCTCAGCAACTGTTTTTTCCTCGCAAATTAATTTTAATACCTGCTGTTCTTCGTTGGTTAATTCTATATCCTGGTTAAAGGAGGGTATGAGATTATTTTTAAGCACCAGCTTTTTCAAGAGTGCTTTGTTAACAAGATCATTAAAATAATAACCGTTTTCATGTACAGTGTAAACAGCTTTCAAAATTTCCTGCGGCTCGGCGTTTTTTAGCAGATAACCATTGGCACCACTTTCCATAAGATGAATGATGAATTTATCACTATCGTACATGGTAACAACCAGCACTTTTATCTGCGGGTATTTCTGCCGTATCAGTTTCGTGGACTCTATTCCGTCCAGCACAGGCATTTTCAGGTCCATCAGAATTACATCCGGCTTTTTATTTTCCAGTTGTTGCAGTAGTACTTCACCGTTCTCCGCTTCAAATAAAAAATGAAGATTGTCGTCAGCAGCAATACAGAGCTTTAAACCGTCGCGGTATATTTTATAATCATCTGCTATGGCTATTTTTATTGGCATCATTATGGGTTTATTACAGGTACTTCTAAAACAATGGAATAACTATCCGGCTGCGCTTCAAAAAGAATTTTGCCTTTTAAAAGAATAATCCTGTTCTGTATGTTTTTTAGTCCCAAACCATTTGGCTGAAAACGCAGGCTTTCAAACTCCTCCTGGCTCAATCCATTTCCATCGTGTGTTATTGTAAAAACTAATAGATCATCGTGAACACGGGAACTGATGTGCAAATTTTTCGCTTTGCCGTGCTTCATAATATTGTTGCACAGCTCCTGAATAATGCGGTAAATGCTGATATCATTTTCGGGATTGGTGGTACTGTAATCATTATCCAGTTCCACAGTTGCAGTAAGGCTTGTGCCTTGCCCAATCTTTTGAAAAAAACTACGTATAGCTTCATTAAGCCCAAGTTCTTTTAAAATAGCCGAATGCAGGTTATGAGAAATTGATCGCACTTTCATTATTGACTCATCTAATAACTCAAGTGTTTTGGAAAGTAAAGGTTTACTTTTTTCGTTCAATTCTTCGGCGGGTATATGGCCCAGGTAGAGTTTTGTGGCAGATAGTAATGCGCCCACCTCATCATGCAGCTCTTCTGAAATACGGTGGCGTTCCATTTCTTCACTTCTTACAGCAGCTTCTATTAGTTGGTTTTGCTG
>JBBRDW010000172.1:0-6502 GCA_038203525.1 Chitinophagales bacterium
AACTACCGCAACAGTGTAACTGAACCCGTTAATACTTTTGTAATGCGCCTGGTATCGATAACATAATAGTAAGTACCCACGGGCAATTCTTTTCCGTTATACGTTCCATCCCATGCAGTTTTATAACCGGCTGAATGAAAAATTGATTGTCCGTACCGGTTAAAAATATTCACCACACAATCCGGGTATGAGTTAAGGTAAGTGATTTGCCAGGTATCGTTAATACCATCATGATTGGGGCTGAAAACATTCGGTATTACCGGTGTCTGCAGCACTTTAACCAGCAGCTCATCTTTATTGCTGCAGCCATCTTCGTTTATCACTTCAAGTGTATAATAAGTATCTTTTGCCGGGGATGCTGTTGGGTTAAAAATGGTTGTATTGCTTAAACCTGTGGCGGGTGTCCACGTATATTTTAAACTGCTTCCGCCGGTTGCTAAAGCATTCAGCGCAATGATGCCGCCCTGTAAAATTATTTCATCGGCACCGGCATTTACCGTTGGTTGTAGCCCTGTTCTCACTGTTTGGGTAACAGAATCAGTACATCCGTTTATAAGCGCATATTTAAAAGTAATAAGATGGTTACCGGCTCCGGCAATTGCGGGATTATAAAATTTACTGCTTACAATACCATCGCCATAATAAAATCCGCTGCCTGCAAAAGCAGAAGTATCCTTTGCCTGTATAAGCAATATATTATCAACAATATTATTGCAGTAAAAAGGAACAGCATCAAACACCAGTCTTGGCGAGGCGAACAAAATGCTGTTACCATATTTTTCAGTATGGCAGCCGCCTGTGGAATACGCTTCCACTTTTACATCGAACTGTTTCGATGCTATATAACCAAAGCCGGTATAGGTATGCGAATACGATGTTCTTTTTAATGGGTTGTTATAAACAGTAGTATCATCCGGCGAAGGCCAGTTCCAGTATATTTTTAAACGGTCTATTGCAGCAAAATTTACTGTTGAATTATCCTGGAGCAACAAGGGAAGATTACCGCAGAAATCGGTTGTCAGTATTTTAAAATTGGTAACAGGATAATCGCTGACTGTAATTAGTTTAGTTAGAGAATCAATGCACCCTTTAACGGACGTTACTATAAGCTTAACAGGATAATTGCCGGCATTGGCATACGTGTGCAAAGGATTAAAAATATTGCCGCTGCCACCATCACCAAAAGACCATTTATAAGTAAACTGGCTTTCTGTAAGATCAGTAATAGTAGAACTGTCAGTAAATGCTCCACTGTTGCCAAAACAAACTGCGGGCAAAATAAAATTAACCTTGGGTGCCGGATTAATCAAAACATTTTGCGTAACCGGTTTACTAATGCAACCTTTTGTATTTTTTACGGTGAGTGTTACGGGATGCAAGCCATCACTTGTATAACTATGGATGATATTGGCGCCAGCAGCCGTTGTGCCGTTATCAAAAATCCATGACTGCGAAATAAGGCTTCCAATATTTGCTTTAGAACTATCTTTAAAATTAATAACCTGGTTAATGCAGCCTAAGCCGCCGTAAACAAAACCCGCCGATGGCAGGGGGTTAATAATAATTTGCTTTGTTGCCGTATCAGAATTACAACCTTCTGTTGAAACAGAATACAGGCTGATATTAAATGTAGCGGCTAAAGCATACCGGTGTTCAGGGTTTTGCAAAGAATCAACAAGGCCATCGCCAAAAGCCCATCGCCATTTATTAACTGTTGAAGTACCCGTTGTGCTTCCGTTCAACTGCATCAAAGAATCCTGGCAAAATTCATTCAACGCTGCAATAGCCATTTTAGTTTGTGGGTTTATTGCAATGCTTTTAGTAAGGCTGTCTTTGCAGCCGTTAACAGAAGTGGTGGTTTGTTTTACCGTATAATTGCCCGCGGCAACATATTGGTGCGCTGGGTTCATAGCAGCAGAAGTTCCACCATCGCTGAAACTCCAGTTATACGATAACTGGTTTTGGGTGCCATCGCCAATTACTGTTTTATTTTCTATAATCGAATTTCCGTTTGGCAGGCACACCACCGGCAGGTTGAAATCTATCTGCGGCCTCGGGTTAATAGTTACCGTAATACTGTCCACCGATGCACAGCCGGGGTTACTTGCAAAAGACGTGCGCACATAATAATCCTGCCTTAACACATTGCCGGTATTATTATCCAAAGACATTGCTGGATTGGGAATATTGGTTGCCGTTAATCCATTGGCCGGCGACCATGTATACACATATTGCGCATTACCCGCAACACCCAACTGCACCGTATCTTTCGGACAAATGCTCGCATTATTTCCCGCAAACGAGGGCGGCATTTCAGTGTAGATCACTACATTTTTGATGGAATGGTTATCGTTAAAGCCACCTGTACTGGCCGTAAAACCAAGGTAACCCGCAAAGTTAAATTGCTGGTAGCCGCTCAGGTACAATACATCATTTACATACACACTAATGTTGCCGTTATCGTATTCAATTTTAGCATGGCTGTAATTGGGCGAACGCATGAAAGACAATTTACCGTCCGAATTAGTACGCGTAGGCAACCCGCCACATTCATCATAGCCGGTACCCCATCTCAATTCAAGCTTCGGAACATCTACATTATATTGAGGCCAGGGCAGGCAGTTGTTCCAGGTATCAAAACACACTTTTAAACCATTGGCTCCTGCAGGAATACCCAGGCCACCACCCAAAACAAAGCCCGATGGCGGCACATCAAGAAAACAAAAAGCAAGACCATCAGCAGCATTGCCATCGTATAACCTGAAATCAAATTCAGCTTTCCATTTACTGCATATAGAAAGGTTAATAGGCTGGTTAAAAAAAATGGCACCGCTGGTACCATTAATCGCAGGGCAAACCAACACTTCACTATTACCCGTACCGGTTACATTTGTAACTGTTGCAGCACCCTGCAGGTTCCAACCGCTGGTGTTTACCGGCGAACCCGTTAATTGCGCAAAAACAAAATTCTGCGCCTTTGCACAAGGCGTTATTATAAAAAATAAAATGATATGGAGAAATAATAAACGGTACAAAATAGAGCTCCTTCAAATATTGAACGCTCAAATTATCCTGTTTAATATTATGTACCAACTATTAATAAAAAAACTCCGGTTATCATTGGTACGCCCAACCCGCTTGTCAGCAACCAACGATAAAACATCAAATACATTTTTACGGGCCCGGCATTTATGCTTTGTGCGGCTTTGGTTGCGTCGCACTCTTGTACTATTTATCAAAATTCAGCACTATGCATAAAGTATTATTATTGTAAAAACCTGCGGCGCAAAGTGTAACGGCACCAGAAACTACTCCCCATTCGCAGCTTCCGTCAGTTCGTTCACTGCAACACGTTATGTTCTGGAAATGTATAGCAGTTACCGGCATTGTCACCGGCAGCCTTTGCTTTAATCTACGCTACAATAAAAGCCCAATAGAATTACAGTACGTACAAGCGTGCGACGCAAGAAAAGCCCGGACCTGTTATGAAGCCTGGTCAATAAAAATTGTTCTAAAAACTTATGCTATGCTGCTAAAGCTGTTAAGGGATTGTTAGCTTTTGACTTTGATATTACCATTTGTATAAATAGCGTGAGGGTTAATGACCTATTAGATACTTTCGCGGCAAAATCTAAAATTGATGTTGCGTAGTTTTTTTGGTTTACTGGCTGCTTTTACTTTGTGTTCATTTTCTTCACTGGCACAAAATAAATCGCTTGTGGCAATAAAAACTGATCGTGCTCCCAAACTGGATGGTAAATTAGATGATGCTGCCTGGCAGAATGCCCCTGCCGCAGAAAATTTTGTGATCAACTTTCCTGATTACGGCAAGCCCGCATCGCAACCTGCTGAAATTAAAGTAGTGTACGATGAAGAGGCTATTTATATTGGCGCTTACCTGCACGATGACCCGCAACTGATAAAGAAACAGCTTACAGAAAGAGATAAAGAGGAATATAAAGACGCAGATAATTTTGGCGTGGCTTTCGATACTTACAACGACAAACAAAATGCTTTTCAATTTATAGTAACACCTTCAAATGTGCAAAGCGATGTGCGCATTTCATCTACCATTATACAAAATGATGATGGCGACAACGGGGGCTTTGATTACAACTGGGATGCAGTGTGGGACAGCCGTACATCCATTGCTGCAGATGGCTGGATTGTGGAAATGAAAATACCTTTCTCTGCCATAAGATTTTCAAAAAAAGATATGCAGGATTGGGGTATTAACTTTTCGCGTTATATACGCCGCTTTAACGAAACATCTAACTGGAACCCTGTTAACCCAAAAAAAGATGGTTTTGTAAACCAGTTTGGCAGCCTTACCGGCCTCAGTAATTTAACACCGCCATTGCGTTTATCCTTTCTGCCTTATTTATCATCGGGCTACAGGTCTGTGCCTACAAACGAAGGCAGCATAAATAATGTGCTGCACAGCGGTGGTATGGATTTGAAGTATGGCATTAACGAAAGCTTTACTTTAGATATGACTTTGATACCCGATTTTGGCCAGGTGCAAAGTGATAATATTGAACTTAACCTTACCCCTTTTGAGCAACAGTTTAACGAAAACCGCCCATTCTTTACCGAAGGCACAGAACTGTTTAATAAAGCTGATATTTTTTATTCGCGCAGGGTAGGCGGCACCCCGGGTGGCTACTACAATGCATTGCAAATGGCGGCTGACAGTAATTATACCGTACTTAAAAACCCATCGGTTACCCAGCTGTACAACGGTACAAAATTTTCAGGACGTACAAAAAATGGGTTAGGTATTGGCGTGTTTAATGCAGTAACCGCACCCATGTATGCACAACTTCAAAAACCAACCGGCGAAACTTTTAAAATAGAAACAGAACCGCTTACCAATTACAATGTTTTTGTACTGGACCAATCGCTTAAAAGCCGCTCCAGCATTACCTTTACCAACGCAAGTACTATCCGTAGCGGCAATGGAAGAGATGGTAATGTAAGTGCATTAGGTATTTCACTTTACGATAAATCGAACACCTACAATTTTCAGGCAAAATCAAATTTCAGTTATGTAACAGGCGATGATATGCACAATGGTTACAGGATAAAAACGGGGTTCAGTAAAGTGAGCGGTAAATGGCAATGGGGTGTTTATAACGATGTAAAATCAAAGCAATACGATCCTAATGATCTCGGTATTCTTTTTAAGGCGAACGAAATGAATACCGGTGCATACCTTTCCTTCAATCAGTTTACGCCAAACAAAGTATTTAACTACCGTAATTATAATATTAATGCAAGGTATTCCAACAGGGTAGTGCCGTTTTCCTATGCCAATGTAAAGATCGACGGTAATTTTGAGCATGTGTTCAAAAACTTCTGGGATGCTTCACTCGTAATATTTTCTCAGCCGTATTGGGAGAATGATTATTTCGACCTTCGTACACCGGGCAAATTCATAAAAAAAACACCTTTTACCTACCTTGGCTTTCAAGGAAGTACTGACAGCCGTAAAAAACTTTTTGGGAGCTATAATATTGGCTATGCTGGCTTTTCGCCCATACCAGACGATGCCTACTCCATGGTTGGCTTTGCCATGCGTTATCGTTTCAGTCCTAAATTTAGTGTTAACATTGGCAGCGACCGTACCCTTGATAAAGGTAATATAGGCTTTGCTTTTTTTGAGCCAGTAACCAACGAACCAATTGCAGGCAGGCGTGCCATAACAACCTATAATTCTAACCTAAGCGCTATCTATAATTTCAAAGCACGTATGAACCTTAACCTGCGCCTAAGGCATTACTGGAGCAAAGTGGAATACAAAGAATTTTACTACATAAAAGACGATGGTTTTTATGCACCGCATGGTTTTGCCGATGGCCAAAACGAAAACTTCAACGCCTTTAACCTCGATATGTTTTTTACCTGGGATTTTCGTTTAGGCAGCCGTTTAATTATAGCCTGGAAAAATGCGTTAGGCCCCGATGCTGCTGTAGATGGTATCAACAATTCAAAGTACAGCAATAATTTTTCACAGGTATTTAATGTACCCCACAGCAATGAAATAAGCATAAAGTTTACATACTATATAGACGCACAGCAGTTTAAAAAGAAGAAAGTATAAAGCAATAAATACCCTTTTGAGCCCGGCAGAAGAACAGGTGGCATCGCCTGTTGCGTCGCACTCTTGTGCGGTTGGATTATTTATTCAGCTTTTATTGCAGCAAGTGTGGGTGGTGGTAGCAAAATTGTACCTGCAAACAATAAATTTGCTTTCAATCTTAGTTCTTTCGATCTTTGATAACAACTAAACTCTATCTGGTCATCGGTAAATGCATGTTGTGATTTGCTTTCAATCTTAGTTCTTTCGATCTTTGATAACAACACAGAGCATTACAACCGCAAACTTGGCGCAGTTGTGATTTGCTTTCAATCTTAGTTCTTTCGATCTTTGATAACAACTAACTGTATAAGTTCCATCAACATTATAACGTTGTGATTTGCTTTCAATCTTAGTTCTTTC
>JBBRDW010000173.1:0-6157 GCA_038203525.1 Chitinophagales bacterium
GTATTGGTAACATCAGGAAAAGTTTCAATGGGCGTATTCCTGTAACTTACAAAACCAATCACAGCAAGCACTGCCGTTAAAAAGAAAACAAGATACCTGTGCCTTAAAGAGAAATATATAATTTGTTTAATTAGCTTATTCATGGTTGTGTATTCTAAACATTGCCAATGAAAAAACTATAAGTCTTCATTGTATATTTATTTATTTTTAAAATCATTATTGACCAAACTTTTGATTTACTATAAGGCATCCGTTGCGTCGCACTCTTGTACTTTCGGAACATTACTGAACAGTGAACAATGAATAATGAACTACTCTTTGCCTATTGCCTCTTTGCCTTGTTGCCTGTTAGTCTGAACGTACAAGAGTGCGACGCAACGATGCTTCATAGATGTTCTGCTGCCGGGTTCAAAAAATGTATTCATCTTTTATAAAAATTATTTATCAATGAACTGATTATAAATAAGCAGCTCATTGGTGGTAATAATTTTTTGTCCCGGCTTAATGCCGTTGTTGATATAGGTTTTATCGCCAACCACTTTTAATATATTTAATTCCTGAACTTTTAAATCGCAGTTATTGTTATATGCAACTACGAAGCTTCTGCCGTTATCCTGCACGACTGCATTAGTTGGAACGCAGATAGCACTGCTATCAAGCTGGTGCGTTACAGTAACATTTGCAAACATGCCGGGCTTCAATTGCATATCCGGGTTTTGAAGAAGAATGCGAACCTTCATTACCTTGTTTACAGGATCGAGCATGTTGCTGCTTTTATCGATGATTGCGTCGTAAAATTTATCGGGATATGCAAGCGTATTTATCTTTACATTGAGCCCATTTTGTATGCGCGGAATATCTGTTTCAAAAACATTTGCAAGTACCCAAACATCTTTAAGATCTGAAATGGTGAAAAGATTTTCATTCATATCCTGCCGTATAAAATTGCCGGCATTAATATTTTTCTCAACGATGTAACCGCTTGCAGGGGCAGTAATAGTGTAGGTTCCCCCAGCCGAAGAATGGCTGCCGCCATTGATGCTGATCACCGATTCGATCTTTTTTTTTGCAGCCAAAACCTTTTGATAATTCTGTTTGGCTTCTTCAATTTCTTTTTCGCTAACGATGCCGTTTTTAAAAAGAGCTACTTCATTATCCATTTGTCTTTTTGCAATGGCTATGTCTGCATCGGCGCCGGAAAGATCGGCGTAATTACCTGCCACGTCAGCGCTTTTTATTACAGCAAGTTGGTCTCCTGCCTGCACTTTATCGCCAAGGCTCACTTTGCATTCGATAACCTGTCCGCTGCTGCGTGGGAAAATTTTTACAACTCTATTTTCATCAAAATTTATTTCACCTGTAAGCTGCACCTGGTCTTCTATGCGGCAGATACCAGCCGAATCAATTGTGATCAGGTGCTGCATGGTATCGCTGAGACAATATGTTTTTGGCGGGTATGCAGTTACTGGTTTATCCTCTTTGCATGATACCGTCAGCAAAGGCGAAGCCATAAGTAACCAGTATATTTTTTTTAATTTCATGTTCATTTTTTTGTTTTTATTTAATTACATCGATGCCGGCTTGGTAATTCAATTCATCTGCCGATAAATGAAGATTCAATTGCTGCTGCAATAGTTTAAGCTGAGTATCTTTATATGTTTCAAAGAAATCCAAAAACTCGAGCAACCCGATTTGTTTTTGCTTGTAACTATGCAGCATATTCTCAAACATTACCTGATATTTATCATAAAAATCTTTTTGAACGGCATTGTTCTGCTGCAGCATAAGTGAGCGTTTATTGTAAGCTGTTATGATATTATTACTAAGTTGCGTTGCAGCATTTTGGGTAAGCGCTTCCTGTTGCTGAATTGCAAAACCGGCAGCTTTAATATTTCCCTGATTTTTATTAAACACTGGAAGCGGCAAAGAAATAGTTAAGCCAAAATAATTTGGAGCAAAACTGCTGTTTCGGTCAAACTCTGGACCCAGAGTAATATCAGGGATTCGTAAAGATTTTTGATAGACAAGATTCTGCTGTTGGTAAATACCTTGCGCCTGTTGAAACAGGTAATAAGGGTTATGTAGTTTGGCACTATCGATTACGGCAAAAACATCAATGTTATCTGAAGGCGAAATATTATTGTTATCAACAGGTTGAATAAAGGTATTATTTTGAATTTGTAAAATAGTTCTTAGCTCCGCTTCAGTGTCTTCCGTTTGTTTTTTGAGATCAGTAATATCCTGCTGTAAGGAAATGGTTAACGCCTGTACCCGTAAAAAATCTTTTTGTGCAATGTTGCCTGCATCAAGCTCCGCCTTCATTCCCTTTAATAATAGGGATAACTGGAGCGCCTCTTCATCATACATTTTATTGGCACTGGTTTGTTGAATAAGTATATAAAAATCTTTATGAAGCTGGCTGCGCAGGTTACGGAGTGCATCCTGTAATTGTAGTTCTGCTATTTTACTGTTTGTGGTTGCGAGGTTAATGAGTTTACCCCTTTTCCCAGCAGTTGTAACCAATTGCTGTAACTGAATAAAATACTGACCACTGTAACTGCCATCAGCGCTTTTACCATAAGGAAAAAATTTATCCTCAGCGGAAATTACCTGATCTGTAACCAGTATAGGATTACTCCACAATTTTGCCTGTTCAATTAACGCAATGTTTGCATCCAAATTATAATGCGATGCGAGTAGAATCAGGTTGCTGTCGATAAATCTTTTTTCAGCCTCCTGTATGGTCAAGGTTAATGTGTCAGCATCTTTATGTTGTGCATCTATTTTCGATGTAATAAAAATAAACAGCATAATGGTTACCAACAGACGGCCATATAAAGGCGAGCAGGTAATTAATTTCATAATTGAATTAGTTGAAAGAAAGAATATCTGTAAATACACAATAGCATTGGATTAGAAAAAAAATAGGAATTACATAAGATGCATGTTGCAAAACGTATTGTGTGGCGAATAACAATCCGCATAGGAAAGTGTGGTAGACCACCCATATATTTAAGGCCGGTGCAGCTTTAAGCGATTCTATTTTGTGTCAATCTTAATGAGGTCTTGATTTAGTCTGTATGATTGCACTAGGCTGACTGTTGTACAAAAAGTACAAGAGTGCGACGCAACAGGTGTTTCATAGTAGCAAGGCAGTTTGGCTAACAAAATATTATTTCGTTCTAAATCTTGCTACCATTTAAAAGAGAATAAAACAATCAGGCTTTGGGAGGAGGTGGTGTTATTTCGCCAAAAAAGGAAGAAGTATAATTTTCGTTACCAAGAATAAAGTTTTTGGAAATAGATTTGGCTGTTAAATATTCCCGTGGAATATAAATTGAAAAATATAATTTAATTGATTGCTGTTTTTGCAGAGGGGAATTTTTTTGAGAAGATTTTCCTGCATTGGCGTATTCTGGAAATGCGTCAGGGTGTTGCAATACTACTTCTGATATAAATTCGATTGCAGTATTAATGTCATTGAACGATACAATTATATTGCTATTGTTTACAGGTTGAAATTCGATGGAGTCGAAACTTAGGTTCAGAATCTGCAATGCAAGTAAGAATATAAAAAGACGTCTAATATGTAGAAAAAAAACTCTCATTTTAAAGTTGTACAAAAATAATGTTGAAATAACATGCGGCCTGAATTTAATAATCAATTAAACCATTCTTTAATTTGACTTTAACACTAAGTAAAAATTGAAAATAATAGTCTTTGTGCTTTATATTTTCATTTGCAACTATTAAACTGGAAAAGCAGAAGTTATTTTGATGAATAGTAATTCTTTTGAAAAGAGTCCAATGCAACGATGCTAAATGCTTATTCTTTAGCTGGGTTCATAATTAATCCTTCGAAATTGTAACTGTTATCATTACATTTACTGTAAACCCACAATTATGAGAATTGTTTTCCTTACTATAACGTTGTTTACCTTATTGCTCTCCTGCACAGACAAGCCGGTTTATGATACCATCATCCGCAACGGTATTATTTATGACGGCAATGGTGGTGAGCCTTATAAAGCTGATATGGCGATTAGTGCAGATACCATAGCGATAATCGGCGATCTTAAAAATGCTTCAGCAAAAAATGAAATTGATGCCGGGGGCAAAGCCATTGCCCCCGGATTTATTAATATGATGGGCCATTCTGAAGATGCACTTTTCCAGGATGGAAGGTCGCAAAGTGATATTCGCCAGGGCGTAACTACTGAAATATTTGGCGAGTTTAGCATGGGGCCGTTGAATGCTAAAATGAAACAGCAGTTGCAGAATGGGCAGGGCGACATAAAATATAAAGTAGACTGGAATACACTTGGCGGGTATATGAACACGTTGGAGCATAAAGGTATCTCCTGCAATATTGCATCGTTTGTAGGTACAGGTACCATACGTCAATATGTACTTGGCGAAGATGATAAAGCACCCACTGCCCAAGAACTTGACAGCATGAAATTATTGGTTGATCAGGCTATGGAGCAGGGTGCATTGGGCGTAACAAATGCATTAATTTATCCACCGGACTTTTTTGCAAAAACGGATGAACTCATTGCACTTTCAAAAGAAGCCGCAAAGTATGGCGGCACTTATTCCAGCCACATGCGCAGCGAAGGAAATAAATTACTGGAAGCCGTGGAAGAACTGATCGGCATTTCTAAAGAAGCCAATATTCCGGCAGAAATTTTTCATTTAAAAGCCGCAGGAAAAGATAACTGGACTAAAATGGACAGTGTAATACGACGCGTGGAAAGAGCAAGAAAAGAAGGTCAGGACATTACGGCCGACATGTACACCTACCTTGCCGGTGCAACGGGCATGACTTCTGCTTTTCCGCCAAAACTGCAGGATGGCGGCTTTGGCAACCTATGGCAGCGTTTAAAGGATCCTGTAATTCGCGTGCAAATGAAAAAGGCCATGAATACGAATGCAACAGACTGGGAAAATTTATATTATGGGGCGGGTGGTGCAGAACACATTTTACTGCTCGCATTCAAGCAGGATTCCCTTAAAAAATACACCGGCAAAACTTTGAGCGAGGTAGCAAAGATTCGGGGTACTTCACCCGAGGAAACAGCAATGGATTTAATTGTGCAGGACAGCACGAGAGTAGGAGTTGCTTATTTTTTGATGAATGAAACCAATGTGAAAAAACAGGTGGCGCTGCCATGGGTAAGTTTTGGAAGCGATGAAGCAAGCTATACACCGGAAGGCGTGTTTCTAAAATCAAATCCACACCCAAGAGCCTACGGAAATTTCGTTAGGGTAATTGGCAATTATGTTAGGGACGAAAAGGTGCTTTCACTGCAGTTGGCAATTAATAAATTGGCGAAATTACCAGCTACCAAATTAAAACTCGAAAAGCGCGGCGAGCTTAAAGTCGGTAACTATGCCGACATAGTTGTGTTTGATCCAGCAGAAGTAAAAGATAACGCAACCTACGACCAGCCCCAACAGTTTGCCACTGGTGTTACAGATGTATTTATTAATGGCGCACAAGTTTTAAAAAATAACGAACACACCGGCGCATCACCTGGCAGATTTTTAAAAGGGCCCGGATATACGAAAAAATAAACCTCCACAAATAATCTAATATTTTTTTAGCCTGGCAGCAGCGGTATGTTCCGCTTTTGCTGCCGGTAGCTTTACCTTAGGCGGGGGCACAATCCTGTGCTGTTGGTATTGCCAAGCAGCAAAACATCGGTTTCCGGTTATACAAACCGAATTATATTGCCTAAAAGCACAAAATATCTTTAAAGCTTTATTTAGAAAATTGATATAAACAAACGCTTTGTAGATTTGCAGCATGTTTTTTGCGATAAAAAACATTAATAAAAAAAACACCGATGCAAATTAGCTTCAATAAAAACATCCAGTTTTCTAAATTACTTAAAACGGAAGGCCGGCTTAGAGAGTTCAATTTTCGTAAGCCAAACAGCCATGAAGAAGGCCAGGTGACAGTTGACGTTAGTAACGACCGCGGCGACAGAATTATATTTCACATGGAAAAAGAAAACAACAGCTGGAAGATTGTCGAGAAAAATATTCCCATTTGGATTATTAAGAACGAAGAAAGTTTACATGAACTTATTGCCGAAGAATTACGTAACCTGTAAAAGCCTTACAAACTAATCCCCCAATATTAGTCAGGTAC
>JBBRDW010000174.1:0-6154 GCA_038203525.1 Chitinophagales bacterium
GCACTGGCAATACGCCCCAATTTTCCTTCCTGTAAAGTTTTGCTCATAAATGCAAACTGCGGACTGTTAACTACAGCCGGTGCTCCCCAAATTCGGAGCCCTTTATTTTTTGCAAGATCAAGCAATGCTTTACCTTCCGCATAGGTATTGGCCATTGGCTTCTCACTCCATACATGCTTACCGGCAAGCAATGCTTTTTTATTCAGTTCACCATGTACCTGCATATCGGTTAGGGTTACCTGCATATCAAACGGAACACCGGCCAGCATTGCATCTATACTTGCATAGGTTGTTGCGTTTACATTGTATTGTTTGTTTTGCGCGACAGCTCTTTCGTATTTAATATCGCAAAGGCTTACTACCTCAATTAATTTGGAAGAAAGCAACTGTGGCAAATAACGGTTGCTTACACTGCCGCAACCAATTAATGCAACTCGTAGTTTTTTATCAGATGTAGTATCAGCCCAACTTTCAAGCGATGAAACAAGTAAAGCGGCACTCGCCATAGCCGTTTGTTTTAGAAAATCGTTGCGGGAAATATTATTCATGTGCAAATAATTTTATCGTTAGAAATATTTATGAACCCAGCTTTGATATTTCAATTAAACATCCGTTGCGTCGCACTCTTGTACTGTAAAACATCATGCAGCATTGCGAGGCACGAAGCTATTTCCCGGCAAAAATAAAATTCGTATAATCCGAACTACAGGAGATTGCTTCGGCGGCCCGGCAATTACGTTATCATTTTTTTATCATCGGACTTTCGAAGCCCAATTTATTCAATCCATTTTGTATTTCGGGTACGCTCATAAATAAATTCCATAGCAGGCCTGTTCGGTAATTTTCTATCATCACGATTATCGGTCCCTGGTCAATAGCAAGATGAGAATTTGCATACCAGTTTTTTGTTTCGTTGAAGCCATCTACAAAACCATATTCGGTCCAAATTTTATCGCCAAGATCGTAGTAAAAATGTTTCAATGCCTTCATGGAATATTCCGGCGTGTAAGGAAATGCAGAGAGTGCGGCAGTAGGTGCAATAGTGCCGCCATCATTATCGGGCGAGTAAGCATTGTAACCATCGAATGTATCGCCTGCCGTCAAACCCCAGCAGTTTTCGCCATAGCCTTTAAAATGATTTGGATTCAGCACGCAATGTTTGTAGTTGATGAGGGTATGATTATAATTCTGTTCCCAATAGTTAGCGTATTCGTCTTTAAGGTCGTGCGGGTTAAGACCGAGAAAGGAATAGTGCGAAAAGAACAAAGGGCCACCAAAATCAAAACCCAGCGGAAGCTTCACGCCATAGAATTCTTTACCGTTTTTAAAGTGGTTGCTCTCTGCCCAGCACTTGTGATACACATTAGCACTGATGGGATAACGGGGTGCAGACGCAGCTAGAATATATGTGATGAGTGTTTCGTTCCAGCCACGCAATGCAAAGTCCATATCCCATGAATAGTTGGGGCTCCAGTGCCAATATAACTGGTCTGAATTATCACGGGTATGCCAGTTCCAGTTGGTTTCTTCCCACAGCCAGGTAATACGCTGACGCAATTCTCTTTCCACACTATTATCGCCAGCGAAGTATTGCCTTGCACATAACAATCCCTGGAATAGAAAGGAGGTTTCTACGAGGTCGGCGCCATCATCTCTGCGGCCGAAAGGAATGGTTTTACCGGTTGCTCCATCCATCCAATGCGGGAATACGCCATGATACGCCTGCGCCTTGAACAGAAATTTCACCATCTTTAAAAGCCTTGCTGAAACTGAATCACGGGGTTGCCATTTGCGGTCGGCGGCAACAATCATAGCCATAATGCCAAAGCCGGTGCCGCCTGTTGTTACTACTTCGTCACCGTAATCATAATTACCATTGCTGCGTTCTCTTGCCATACCCGAAACAGGGTGGCCGAATTCCCAGAAATAATGGAAAGTTTGTTTTTGTACCAGTTCGAGTAATGCTGTATCTGCTAAATTTTTTGGACGGTCTGCTGCATTAAATATAACAGCTTTGTTAAGAACTGTTTTGGTTTTCTGTGCTGTTAAAAATAACGGTGCTGATACGACGATATAGAAAAGTAAAAATATTTTTTTCATGATGGCATATTTATATTTTGACTTAGGAGTGTAATGTTTTTTTGCTGCATAAAGTTATATTATACAATCCAGCATACAATAATAGCAGTAAACAGGAAGCGAAAATTTTAACCACAGATTTACACAGAGTTTTTTTCACAGAGTGTACGAAGTTACCCTGTGAAACTCTGTGCTTCTTTGCGCTGTGTAACGCTGTGGTTAATTGCTGAATAAATTCTGAACGTACTAGAGTGCAACCCCCGCCCTGGGGGGCAAGCTGCAGGTAAAGATTAATGCTTATTCTTTCGCCCGGCCAATAAAAATGTATTTATAAATTCGGGCTTTGAAAACCCAATGCTTTCATGCCTGTTTTTACTTCGGGGCAGCTCATAAATAAATTCCATAAAAGGCCGCTACGGTAATTTTCTATCATTACAATTTCAGGACCCTGATCTATAGCAAGGTACGAATCTGCAAACCATATATTGGTAAGATTGAATGCATCTTTAAAACCATACTGCCCCCAAATCTTATCGCCCAATTTATAGTAGAAAAATTTTAGTGCATTCATTGATTCTGTTGGCGTGTAGGGCAAAGATGAAACGGCCGCTGTTGGTGTAATAACGCCATCATCGTTGTTGGGCGCATGGGCATCGTAACCCTTGGTGTCATCATCACTTGCAGTTAATCCCCAGCATAGATTGCTGTAACCATTATATTTTTTTGGATTGCTTATACAGTAGTTGTAATTGATCTTTGTATGCGCCGTGTCCTGCGTAAAATAGTTGGCGTAAGCGTCATTAAGACCGTGCGGATTTATACCGAGAAAAGAGTAATGCGCAAAGAATAGTGGTCCGCCAAAAGTTGGGCCAAGCGGAAGTGTAATACCATAATATGCTGCGCCGTTTTTCATGTTGCCATTAGTTGCCCAACCGTTATCGTATACAATTTTTGGAACAGAATAATTATTTGAAGAAGCTGCTAACGCATAAGTAATCAATGCCTCGTTCCAGCCTTTTATTTGCACGTTCATGATCCATCCTTTATCTGTACTCCAATGCCAGTACAAAACATTCTGATCACTTTGCCTGTACCAGTTCCATTCTACTGCATTCCATAAAGTATTGATATCATCACGCAAAGTTGTTTCATTAGTTGTGGCTGTATTAAAATATTGCCGGGCACAAAGTAAGCCCTGCATTAGGTATGATGTTTCTACAAGATCGCCGCCATTGTCATTAGTGCTGAAGGGAACAGTTGCACCAGAGGTTCCGTTGATCCAATGTGCATAAGCGCCATGATAAGCAGTGCAATTATTTTTTAGAAAACTTACGATTTTCTGAATGCGTGTAACTACATCTGTTCTTGAAATAAAATTGCGGTTGGCAGCAACAATCATACTCATAATTCCAAAACCGGTGCCGCCTGTTGTAACAATATCGCCTGATGTATTTCTTTCTCTTGCCATGCCAGAAACAGGATGACCAAAATCCCAGAAGTATTTAAAAGTTTGCTGTTGTACAAGATCGAGTAAGGCACTGTCGGAGATTATGGGAAATTTATCTGTGCTGTCTATTTGCGTGATGAAGCTTACTGTAACAGCGGATTTTAAAGAGCCTCCGCTTTGTGATTTTAATGAAGTAGCTACATTAACTGTATAAGCGGTTATATAATTTAGTGCTGCAGCAGGTTTTATAATAACAATGCTGTCGTTGTTTTCGTAAGATGTATTATACGTAAGTGCACTACCGGCTTTTGTTTTAAAAATTATACTTGTACTTAGGGTGTTATGATCTATTGGCGCACCGAAAGAAAATTTTATTTCAGGAAGCGCTTTTACATTATATAATGCGGTTGTATTTGGTATGCCATTTACAGTTGTCGATTTTGCAGTAAATGATGAAGGCGGTGGTGGCGGCGACGGTGGCTGAGTATTGCCACTTTTACTGCAGGCATTCAATAAAATAGCTACCGAACTAAGTACAAAATATGTTGGTATAAGTTTAAGCATGGTTGTTATTAATGCTGAATAAAATTTTATAGTACAAGAGTGCGACGCAACCGGGATTCATAGTAGTTGTAAAGCCTGGCAAAAAAAAATTATTTTAACTGTTTAAAAAAATGCAATGGCTCATTGTTTCCTGCAATAATCAAAGCGTTAGTGCTATCTGCCAATTTTATCCATTTAGTGTCTCTCGCTTCTGTACGCAAACCCGGAATGATTGAACCTGTTGCAAACTGCTGATCTTTTTTATTAAAAGAAAAAACTGTTGAAAACATTGCATCGTAGCGGCCTTCGTAAGGAACAGTACCATAAAAATTTCCGGCTGCAAGAAACGAATTTCCATCTTTTGCAAAAGTCATTACAGGTGCAAGTTGAAGACCATCGGGCAAATCAATCCGTTTGAAATTTCCTTTGCCATCATTAATGAAACATGATGAACTCAATGTCTCTGCTTTTAATTCAGTATATTCTTTAAAGAGGTCGAAAAAAATATACTGAACAGTTTTGCCAGCAACATCGCTGTACTGCAAATAATATTTTTTTAGCACAGGCAATGAACGTTCAAGCTCATCTTTTGCATAAAAAGGATATTCATTGCCGTTGATGTTATAAGTCATGATCTGATCGAGGGAACCATTGTGATCAAAATCTTTTACATACAATTTCAAGGGGCCATTTTTACCCGCCCATAGTTTTGTATTATGTCCCCAATTGCCTGCAAGCAAGTCTGTGTAACCATCTCCGTTTACATCGGCTGCATAGATCGTTTGCCAAAGACCTGTTGAAGAATCAATATCTTTTTCTATGAACTTTCCTTTGTTATTGATGAAAATTTTTACAGGCATCCACTCGCCTGTTACAATAAGATCTGGCCATGAATCATTATTAATGTCAGCAAATGCAACAGAAGTAACCATGCCAATATTTTTTAAAGGACATACAGATTCATCTGCTTTTTTAAACAGCCCTTTACCATTGTTTATGTATAAAAAAGATGATTGCGGCAAACCATATTTTTTTGCATTTGCAAGCGTGCCGACAACCAGATCACTATCACCATCTTTATCAATATCTGCAACTGCAATACAGGATTTATTGGTAAGCGGCTCGGGTACTGCGTTGTTTGCAAATACAAAATGCCCTTTGCCATCGTTTATGTACAACCTGTCAACAAGGGCCGGGTTGCCATCTTCGTAAACATTACCTCCACTTACGATAAACAGATCAGGATAACCATCGTTATTGGCATCGAAAAATACTGCATCTGTTTCTTCGCAAAATGAAAACCTGTTGAATAATGATGTATCAGTTTGTTTAAATACTCCATTCGGTTGCTGCATCATTAATGCACCAGCCTGACCTCTAGCGCCGCATACATAAAAATCCTGAAGGCCATCTTTGTTAACATCTGCAACGGTTAGTTTTGGGCCTCTTGTGCTTTCTTCATGCGGAATTAAATATTGTACATTGTAATCCAGAAACTCATCTTCTTTATGCTTCCAATTGCATTGTACAAGATTGGTTATATCCGATAATGATTGTTGCTTCAGAGAAAAAAAGATATTGTAATCAAACTTGCCCGATGCATCTTTTTTCAACATAGTTAGTGATGTATCTGCAGCAATATTTTTAATCAACTGGATTTTTTGATCTGGCCAGATAATGAGAATACTATCAATGGTTTTTATAATGTCAATACCAAAATGCAAACGGGGTTCTGACGATGATTGAAAACCTCTTGTAAGCATTAACTGCTGGTATTGCATTTTACCACTTGCAAACAAGTACGCTTTAACTCCAATACCGAATGTGTTTAAACTATCGCCTTTAAAAGAAAGAGAAATATAATTTTTCTTTGGTGCATTATTTTCGTAAATAGCAGCAGGCGCGTTTATACTGTTTACCACAAGATCAAGATCGCCATCGTTATCAAGATCGGCATAAGCAGCACCATTGAAGTAACCTTTATTTTGTTCTGTGCCCCATTCTTTGCTTTTGTCTTCAAATTTTAAATTCCCATTTCCTTTAAAAAGAAAACAATGAGAAGCGCCATCAGGCATTTTAGATAAA
>JBBRDW010000175.1:0-6095 GCA_038203525.1 Chitinophagales bacterium
TAATTGTTTCATTACTGCCGGTTACTTTCTTTTTTAATATGCTGCGTCCGCTTAATTCTGTAAGCTCTATATAATTTGCAGCACCTGCTGATAAACCTGAAACAGAAACCTGGTTTTTAGCAGGGTTTGGTGAAGCTTTTAAAGTTGTTGATGCTATTATCGTAGCATTACTAATGTTATCGGTTGCAGTAAAAGGTGCAGCATCATCATTTTTTATTGTTCCGATGCCAATGCCAGAGCCGGCAATACTCACATTTACAGGTGTACTTAATACAACATTGAATTTTTCATTTGACTCTACCTGTGTATCACCATTAACAAGTATTGAGATTGTTTTGCTGGTTTGTCCCGGCTTGAAGCTGAGTTTGCCATTTGCAGCTACATAGTCGCTACCTGCAATAGCAGTATTATCTGCTGTTGCATATTTTACAGACAGTGTGCCGGAATATGCAGTATTCAGCGTTACCTTAAATTTCATGGTACTGGTACCGAAGTTACCTTCTGTAATAGATTTATTTCCAATTGATACAGCAGGTACCGTAGGGGCGGTTTGATATAATTGTGTTGAAAAAAACCAGCCGCCGCCACAGTCACTTGCCCTTGCTGCAATAGTATTGCTCCCGTTTAGGTTAAGGTATGGTGTAACATCCACATTAAAATGACTATTTGCAAGACAGTCATTATCAGCAGTAACAAATTGTCCATTTATATAAATTTCTGCATCATCATCCACAGAGTAATCCATAGTTACAAAACCGGTAACATTGTTTAATGTAAAATTTTTTCTGAAATAAGTAATGTTGGGGCTTGTAATAACTGTATTCCAGATTCCTGTTGGAGGTGGATTAAACTGTAGTACGCCCCCATCAGGACCTAGAGAATCTGCAGCAGGCCAATTAGAATCATCATAACCAATTTGCTCCCAACCAGTACCCGGCGTATTGGAAGATTTCCATGTTTTATCTGTAACTAATAAACGGTTACTGTACTCATATAACTGTGCTGCGAAAGTCCAGATACCGCCACAGTCATTTGCCTTTACTGCAATAGTATTGTTTCCGTTTAAGTTTAAGTAAGAAGTAACATCGTAACCAACATGGCCATTAGCAATACAATCATTATCAGTCGTAACGAGTTGACCGTTTATATAAATTTCAGCATCATCATCAACTGAATAATCCATTGTTATGTGACTTAAAGTTCCATTTAAACTAAATTGTCTTCTTAGATAGGTGATATTGGGAGAAAGCGTAACTGCGTTCCATATTCCCATGGGAGAAGGACTAAACTGAAGCAAGGCACTATCGTGGCCCAGATTCACTGCATAAGGCCAGCCAGAATCATCATAGCCGGGCTGTTCCCATCCAGAACCAGGGCTATTAGAAGATTTCCAGGTGCTATCTGTAACCAGCCTGAAAATTAATGTTTGGCTTGAAGCATTAAATGTTTGTAAACATATTAATCCAATGCAAATAAATAGAGGCCTAAGCGGCGTTGTTTTTAGAATACGTAAAATCTTTTTCATTGTTTTTGTTTTTTGTTTTTAAGAAAATTTGTTTTTTAAGAATTAAACACGGTAACAACCTTTACTTTATACCCTGCAGTAGCATAAGATCGAGGACTGAAAACCGTTTCATTTTTACTATGCAAACCTATTTACAAGTACAATGCAAGACAATCGGGATAAATTGGTATTTTAAGAAATACCGATAAATTGGTATAAGCTCAAACGCAGACTGGCACAATATTTCATCAATAACGGTATTGAACTGGCAACACCATTACAAAAAATTAGTAGTCTTTTTTGAGCCCACCTGAAGATATATGTTAGGCTTTTCTTGCGTCGCACTCTTGTACGCTTTGTTCAATATTGAACATAGAGCAAAGACCTGTAACCGCAGTTTAATTGTGGAGGATGCATGGCTAAGCAATGCTTATAAAGACAAGAGTGCGACGGAACGAAAGCTTTAATAATATACACAGTCTGATACATAAAATCGTTTCTACGCTGTATTTCTAAAATTAAAACAGCATTTCTATTTTTCACACAATCCACTTATCCATTGAAACATTTTTTTGTTTGCAGCCATAGCCATTTTTGTAGGAAAAAAATTAAAAGCATGCGGACTTTCAGGATACACAGCAAGAAAGGTTCTATTGCCCGCCAGTCTCCATCTTGCTTCCATGAAATAAGTATCGTCTATCAATGGGTCTGCGGTTCCTATCGTAAATAATGCCGGGGGTAAATTTTCCAGGTGAGCATATAAAGGCGAATATTGCGGGTTTTGCAATTGTTCGTTGCTCCATCCATGAAATACCTGTTTCCAAATTTCTTCTAACACTTGCTTACTAAGTATAAGTGTGCTGTCTGCAGCCATCCTGAATGATGGCGTATGTGAAAGGTCAAAGCAACCATAGATTAGATTTACGCCCTTTACTTTATCAATGGCGTGCAATGAATCCCTGATATAGAGTGTGGTTTCTGCGGCTAAATGACCACCGGCAGAAGCGCCTGAAATAAATAATTTATCCGTACCAAACTCTTTTATTGCATTATTCACTAACCATTTAGCGGCAGCGTTACAATCAGTTATACAAGCTGGAAAAGGGTTTTCAGAAGCCAAACGGTACTCAACACTCACAACTGCCACTTTACATATTCTTGCCATTTCATCATTCAGATTGTCATCGAAGGCGGCAGTTCCCACAGACCATCCGCCTCCATGAATATCCAGGACAACTGCACGAATTGTATCAGGTTTAAAAATTCTAAGTGCGAGATTTCCTGCTGGACCCTGAATATATTTTATGGAAGGTTTTATTATAGGCTTTGCAGCACTATCCGGCGGAGCCATTTCCGAATGAGCAAGTTGCTGATTGAAAGCTCTTAGTTCCGGCAAATAAGCTGAATAATCTTCATTGGCATTAGTTTGCTGCGCAATTGACTTGGTTGTGAATACTAAAAGTAGTAGTACAATGCAGGGGATAAATAAATGTTTTGTCATGATACAATTTATTCGAAAGAAATTAAGAAATAATTTTACGTTGGTATAAATAATACCTTTCCTTATTCTTAAGCTCTTATTCTATAATATTTCTTTCATCTGGGTCTTACTGCTTCAACAATATAGCATACAACGCAATCGCTACAGTTACTTATTAATTTATTGTTTTAATTAATGTGATGCGGCAGCAGGTACAATGCCTAATTGTTCCATAAGGCTCATTTGATCGGAAATCATCCAATGGCTGATAATCTTTTCATTTTCAATTTCGTAACAGATTACAAAAGGATGATCTATTGTTTTAAAAGTTGCAGGAATTTCGCCAAGGTTACCCAGGTGTGTTCCTTTGCAGCGTGCTTTTACAATTACACGGTTACCTTCCGCAGTCATTTCATCGGCAACTACATCGTAATTGGGAAAAGCGATTTCAAAAAATTTTATATGCCCCATCAATGCTTCATCAGACATATACTTTTCTAATAGTTCCCTTGTTTTGGCACCGGGAGTGCCAGCCATTGCATTAAAATAATTAATGATGAACGCTTTGTTTTTTCTTTGCTGTTCCATAAAATAATTTTTTATAAAGGTATTGTTGTAAACAATGATTTTGTTATCGTATTTGTTGCAAAAACTTATTCATTTGTTGCATTTGGTTTTGTGCGCTGGAATTGAGAGGGTGTAATGCCATATTTTTCACTGAATACTTTTGCGAAATTACTTGGGGAGTTAAAACCTGTTTGATAAGCCACTTCGCTAACTGTTACATCTTTTGTTTCTAATAATTCTTTTGCTTTCGCAAGCCGGAAAGTTTTTATATAATAACCCGGCGAATTTCCGGTTATTGATTTTAACCTGCGTAATAACTGCGCACGGCTCATTGCCATTGCATCGCTTAATGCATTTGCATCAAACTGCTCATTATCCAGGTTCTTTAAAATACAATCATTGATTTTAATAAGAAAGGCCGCTTCTTTTGGTTTGGTTTCGGCAAGCCTTTCCACAGGGTTATTCAGTTTTGCGAAATGTGATCTTATCCCCTTTGCAAGCAAGGTGTAATTAAGCGATGAGCCACCAAATCCAATTTGATTATTCATTTCGTGTGTTGCTGATGGAGATAAAGAATAACACACTTCAAAAGTGGTTTCCTTTTCTGCAGCTGAAAATAGTTTTAGCGGTATATTACTCTTATTGATGAGCCCCGGCACCCTTGCGAGGTTAATACCCGTATTCCGGATCTTTATAGAAACATATTGATCGTTATCTTTTATTATGGTTTCGGCGGTAATATAAAGCGCATTGTTGTCAGGAATAAAATCAATGACTGTTGAAATAACTTTTGTAAATCCGCTGAGTATTTCAGTTTCAGGATAACTGATCTCAATTTCTTTACAGCTACTGGTGAAATCTAATTTAATATTCCTGCTGGTGGCTAAAGGTTGAAGTGAAATGCAGAGATTTTCTAATAAGGGAATAAGATCGGCATATTCTTTTTGCTCCATGTAGCACTAAATTTCTTAAATATACAGAATCATTTTAATACACTGTCACTATACAGGTCTTGGGTTCTGTTTGGGTTTTATTTATCTTCAACACTATAGATAGTTATTAACGGTAGCAGGATTTAGAACGTAATAATTTTTTATTAGCCAAACTATATTGCTGCTATTAAACACCTGTTGCGTCGCACTCTTGTACATTTTGTACTACAGTGGGCACAGTGCGGTCATACAAACTAAATCAAGACCTCATCAGTATGTTGCAGCGTTATCGGGATAAGTTGGTATTTTTTAAACTACCAATAAATTGGTATTTTAATCATCATTGATTTTTGAATAAGCTGCATACTTTACTTTTAATTATCATTTTAAAAAATAATAAACCAAAACCAAATTTTATGTACAAGATTTTATTTGTTGCTGGAGCAGCTTTACTGTTAGCGAGTGGTTGTGAAGATTCTAAAATTACCACACTCACCAACGAAAATGAAACGCTAAAAGAAGAAATACTACAATTAAAAAAAGTAGGTTGCGATGTATGCACAACCCCGCAAACAAATGCTGTGTTTACAATGACACCAAGTACGCTAACTGCAATGAGAGCACAATTCAAAAACAGTGCAGCTTATGCGGCAACAGATGCAAATTCAATCTGGTTTCCGCTTGATGACATTAAAAATTTTATTCTTACAATACAAAAAGATACTTGTGGGAAAAACTGTAACGATACACTAGGCATACGTATTTATTATGCAAGGTATCCACAGCAAATTGATCCTGTCGCTAATCCTGATCTTGCCGGACTTCCGCCAACATATGTAAATAAACATACGCTGTTCATGGTACCTACTTATAATATAAATGGCGAGCACATTGATTTTAACCCGCTTGATACCAACGCAAAGGGTTGTAAAAAAACTTTAATAAATCCTGATGCCAGTAACATTGCTATAAGGGCCTTTTCAGCTAAAAATCATGGTGAGCTTTGTCCTCCTGTATGTCCACCAACAGGATATGCCGCATTCGGGTATTAATAAACCATATATTAAGCAGAAGCCATAAACACCAACCTGCGGGCGCCAAAAGACATAGAGATGAAAGTAACGCCACCAAAGCCCTGACGGGGCAAGCTGCAACCAAGTTTCTGCGAAGACAAAAGCTGGTAACCTAATAAAAAATATAAACAGAACATGAATCTTTCTGCGTTGATATTGTTTTCAAGGCTGCTGATAATAGCTGAGGCAGTGGCCGCTGTTACAGGTTTTATAACTTGGCGCAAATGGAAGGATAGTTATTTAAAATGGATACCCTTTTACCTTGCGGTTATTGTAATACTGGAGCTTTCAGAAAGATTGTTACGGGATTTTGGCGAAACAGCAACTGCATCTTTTATTTTGCAAACATCTGTGCTTACCGAAATACTTTTTATGCATTGGCTTTTTTATAAAACACTGCATAAAAAAATAATTATTGCAGGAGCTTGCATCTATATAATAAGTTTTATACTGGAGAAATTATTGATACAAAACAATGCCTATTATTTTCAATCGCTTTCTTATACAATTGCCAATTTGCTGATACTGGTTTATTTATT
>JBBRDW010000176.1:0-6082 GCA_038203525.1 Chitinophagales bacterium
TTAAGCGAAGACACTTTCTCCTGCTTTTCGGAAATATCATTGAGGTTGTAATTCATAATTGCTGGTGCTCTGTTGAGAATTAAATATCTGTATGTATTCAGGGCTTTGCTGCATCAGGTAGTCGTGTATGCCGCTGGCTACAATCTCTCCTTCCATTAAAACAATGATCTGGTCAAAATGCGCTGCGGTAGCAATCTTTTGCGTTACAGAGATCAGGGTAATACCGGGATAATTTTCTTTCAGGTTGTTTAATATCCGGGTTTCTGTATTTGTATCAACCCTTGCGGTAAAATCATCGAGTAACAATATTTTGGGATTAATGGCCAATGCCCTTGCCAGCATGATGCGTTGCTTTTGTCCACCCGATAAACTGGTTCCTCTTTCCGAAACAACACTGTCTAATTTATCCGGCAGTGAATCAATAAAATCTTTCAACTCCGCTGTAGCAATGGCTTTGGCAAGTGATTCATCGGTAACCTTATTACTGAACGCAATGTTTTCCCTGATGCTCATGTTAAACATAATACTGTCCTGGAATACAAAACCCACCTGGCTGTAAAAGTTTTCTTTTTCCTGTGTTTCAATATTGTTGCCGTCAAAAGCAACGGTTCCCGTTGTTGGCTTTATCAGTCCGGTCATTAAGTATAATAGTTGTGTTTTTCCTGCAGCAGTAGGCCCTATCACAGCAAGTGCTGAACCACTTTTTACAGAGAAGCTAATATCCTTAAGCGCAGGTTTTTGTCCATACAAAACGGACACATTTTTCATTTCAATATTACCCTGCAAGGGTGCAATAACAGTGGCGGTATCTTTTACATCAGGCGTATTCAGCACAATGCTGATGCGCTCGTAACTTGCAGTGGCCTGCGCTATTACGCCGCTCATAAAACCAATCACCAGTATCGGAAAAATAAGCATGGCAAGGTAGCTGCTGAAGGCCGAGTAATCTCCCAGCGTCATACTGCCTGTTATCACAAAATGGCCACCCAAAGTAAGAATAGAAAGCCCTGCCATATTCGAGGTGAAAATGATGATGGGTATTAATCCGGCAAAAAGTATCAGAATACTCATGCCCAGTTCTTTGGCCTTGGTATTGGCTTCCAGAAACTTGCCATATTCCATGTGCTGCGAGTTGGTTACCCGTATAATGGATGCACCCAGTATGCTTTCATTAATTACTTTATTCAGCCGGTCTATTACCTGCCTGCTTTGTAAAAATATTACACGAACTTTTTTCAGAACAAAGAAGAAAGCAATGCCAATAATGGGCACAATGGTAACTACTACCAGCGCCAGTTTCCAGTCAATGGAAAAAAGCAAAACACATGCGCCGATGATGATAATAACAGACGACGCAATAGACACGATGGCCTGCGATACAAACATTTTTATGGAGTCTACATCAGCCGTTAAATTGGTGAGCAGTTTGGATGGGTTACTTGCTTCCACATATGCGTAACTCTGACCCGATATTTTTTGCGACAGTTTGCTGCGCAGGTCTCTTGCCACTTTTTCTGATGCAAATACCTGTACCATTCCCTGCGCCCAGGTAAAAATAAAAATGATTAAAGCAGCAGCCAGGTATTTTACCAATACATCCTGTAACACATAGCTTGCCGGGTATGCATCTATTGCGCCGGCAATCATTTTGGGCAGTAAGAGATTAATGCCATTACTCAGCAGCGCAAACAACAGCAGCCACAACACCATGCGCCTATAAGGGCCAAGCAAGCTAAATACACCCGGGCCTTTTTGCACAGGCTTACCGCCCGCACCCACTTCCTTCGCCATCGTTTATAAAGAATTAATAAGCCTGAAAAATAATCAAAATAACCCGAAGTTAATAAGCGTGTATTTTTATTATCTGCCAGCAGCGCTTAAAAAAGAAAAGCAAGAAAAGGCAAATTTGGTTACCAGCTTTTGCAGTACTATGATGCTTTACTTGCGTCGCACTCTTGTACGGTTGGATTATATATTGAGCTTTACCGAAGCGGGGATTATAAAAATTGGCGGTTGGCCTCATCGCTTGAAACTCCCTTTACAGAAGGATTTACATCTTTTATTTCAGATGCCCTACCGAACATCTTGAAGAACGTGAACGTTAACACACACATCAGGCAATGAACAGTATTTGTTTTTCATTTAATAAATGTAATTTTTAAATGATTATTTGGTTGCAGGTTTTATAGAATTAAATTGCAGCAGCACACCATGTGTTCACCGTAAACTAAGCAACATGTTAACGCTAAGGTTGTTCATCATTTCTTTTATCTGCTGTTTTATTGTTTCAGTTTCCTATTCGCAGCAGGATGTTGTGAGTAAAGCGAAAGAGAAAGTTTTTTACAATGTAAAAATTTTCACTGCCAATAGTAAAAAACCCTATGCCGAAGCAGTTGCAGTTCGTGATGATAAGATTGTAGCAGTTGGCAATTATGACGAAGTAAAAAAGACCGTAAGTGTCAATGCTATGCAGATTGACCTTGGCGGTAAATTTTTGTTGCCGGGTTTTATAGACAGTCACGAACATGCGATTGATGGCGGAGATGGCTTAACACATGCCAACACATTTGACTCCGTATTGCTGGGTGATGCATTGGGGCGTTTTGTAGACGACGCCGTGCAATCAGGCAAGGCCATTATGAATGGCTTTGTGGTAATCGACGGAATCAATATCTCCACATGGTCGCATATGGATGAGCTGGATGCATTGTTCAACAAAGGCAGGTATGCTGATAAACCTGTATTGTTGCTTGGCTCAGATGGGCATACCAAATGGGTGAACAAAGTGATTCTCGATAAAGCCGGTTTAAACAAAAGCTATATTGAATCGCTTACCGATGAGCGGAAAAAATATTTTGGCTATGACCAATCGTTCACCCCAAATGGTTTTTTGGCAGACAGTGGATTCGATAAGATAGATCCCGTGTTGCCCGATTTTAAAGTCAACTGGATGCTGGCAGGCGAGAAGGCTATGGAGTACAATAACAGTTATGGCATAACTGCATGGCTCGATCCGGCTGCGGGTAACATCTCTGAAAAAAAACATAATGATATTCTTGCTGCATATAAGCTGCTTGCCGGTAACAATAAACTCACCGCACATGTGCAGGCCGTTGTTGTTGCCGATGCAAATGCAGATCCCCGGCCGCAGATCAATACATTAAAGGCATTGCAGCAACAGTACAACAGCACAAAAGATTTACATATAATCGGGTTTAAAATATTTGCCGATGGTGTAGTAGAGCATCCTACACAAACTGCCGCACTATCTAAACCTTACCTTAATAAACCTTCTTCCGGTGTGTTGATGTACGATCCAAAAAAGTTTGCAAAATTTGTAACTGCTGCAGATAAAGCAAAGCTATTGGTGCATACTCATGCTATAGGCGACCTTGCCGTAACCGAAACCTTAAATGGTATTGAGGCTGCCCGTAAAGCAAATGGCAACTATATTATTCCGCACAGTATAACGCATATTCAGTTTGCGCAGCCCACAGATTTTGATCGTTTCAAAAAACTCAATGTGCCGGCTTCATTACAGTTGCTATGGGCTTATGGCGATGTTACCACGGTAGATATTGTACAACCTTATATTGATCCCTCCATTTACAAATGGCAATATCCTGCACGTTCTTTACTGCAGGCCGGTGCACTTATCTGTGGTGCGAGTGATTGGCCTGTTAGCAGCGCCAATCCGTTTGAAGCCATTTATCATGCAGAAACAAGACTGGGCGATCTTGGTGTGCTCGATGCAACGCAGTGCATGCCACGAATTGATATGCTCTATGCCTACACCATCAATGCAGCAAAACTGCTGATGATGGATAAAACCATCGGCTCAATTGAGCCCGGCAAATTTGCAGATATGATTTTGCTCGACCGTGATGTGCTCACCGTTTCGCCCGAAACAATGAACGATACAAAAGTTTTGTGGACCATGTTCGAAGGCAAGATCGTTTATACAACACAGTAATTTTCCTGCTCAATGCCCAGGCCAAATAAATTCGTTTATGAACCCAGCATTAAATTGCTATTCAGCTTTACTTGCGTCGCACTCTTGTACGGTTGGATTATATATTGGGCTTTACCGAAGCGTTTATTTTCAAGAAAATTAAACAATAATATTCCCACCATTTTCTAAAGGATAACGATAAGCTTCATCAGCAGCAACTCCCTTTACAGAAGGGTTTTTATATCTTATTCCAGACGCCCTGCGGAACAGTTGAAATGACGTTGAATATTTAAATAATGGGTAACCACGGACATCTGGAATAACAGTTCGTTGTGAGACATAAATGGCTCCTTTTAGTTTACTATAAAGCCAGCGACTATCAAGGTTTGTAAATATCTTCTAACATTATTTTCATGAAACGAATTTATTTTTTTAAATCCGTAAGCAAAATCTGATATGTATTGCCTTTCATTATTTGAAAGTATCTTTTTTCTGGAGTCCCATTCAACCATCTTAATCATTAGAGGCTCATCTATTTTCTGTTTCTCTTTTGTCATCGTTTTTGCAGTTTCATCAGAAAAAAATGATGAAGCTGCAATAATATCTGACATTTTTGGTGCATCTCCATTAACAAGTAAATCTCCTATAATTCCCCAGGCCGTATGGTTTTTTAAATTCTTAGTTTTTGCCGAAAGTTGAACTTTTTGAAATACTTTCTGCAGATCTTCCTGGTTGTTTATTGCAGTATTATACAAGTCGATAATATGGTCTAATGTATCATATAAAATTTCGTCTGAGGGTATACTGATTTGATCAAAAATCTCAGGTGAAGATGCTGTTATCTTACTTATTAATTCTCTTTCGAAATCTATATAGTTTTGATCTAAATCTTTGTGTTTAAAAATTGAAGTAATAAGAAAATCAAGTTTTTCTTTATCAGAATGAGAAAATTTTCGGTATAGCGACAACAATTTTTTATAAAATACTATCCCATTAAGATGTATTGAAACGTTATCCTGGATTAATTTAAAATTTACTTCATTGATTTTAGCAAGCTTCAATAGTCTTTTTTTATTTTCATCCTTTGAAATTGTATATTTTTTAATGATTTTCAAAGAATCCTTTCTTTCCATAAATGAAAGCATTTCTTCACTTTCTGATATACTTTTCCAAAGCTCAGGCCTTTTGGAATTCTCACTTAAATCATCACTAGTTGCATACTTCTTAATTAAGTCATTCATCAACTTCATTAATTCATAAAAGAAATCAGATAATTCCTCTTCAATATCTTCTTTAATCCAGATTTTATTCATGTCAAAAATTAAGTCATCTGACCCTCCATCGGTATAATTATATAAAGTAGAAATAGAATATGGAATTACTGCCGCTCTTAGATTCCCAATTTTCTTTATACCATTCCCGTATATCTTTTCTAGACTTCTAAAAAGAATGATTCTTGAGATTAAATTTTCATAAAAGGCTCTGTTAACAACAGGAGCTTTCCTTTTTGGACCTTCACCTGTTAATTCTTCAATAAATTCTCTAAAAATTTTTTCTCCACCCAATTTTACTAGGTATGGTTTATTACCCCAAGCATTATAATATTTTGCAAGATCTTCCTTAGTAAATCTTCTATCCTTAGGGTATTTTTTTAGCATTCTTTCCTTATTCCCAAGTTTTCTAATAGCAGTATTAAGTTCACCTTTAGCCCGTTCAAAAAACCATTTTACACCTTTGGGGGTTATTATGCTTTCACTCAGTGCTTTTATTTTCACTAGCTGAACACTTCGGGCTCTTAAATCAACTTTAGAAACACGAGTTTGAGCATTGGAGAAAGTACTAATATCTGTAATAAGTTTATCCAGCTCTTCTTCCGTTGATTTTTTGGCTACGTTAATCTTAGCCATAACTTTTATTTTATCAACAGATATACCTTCCTTTTGAGAGAAGTAGATTGTGGCCGTAGTTTGTCCACCATTTACTATTTGAAAATCTGTAAGAGATTTTATATAAAATTTCCCTTTTATTTCAGAGACCTCCTTTCCTGTGGAGGTGATTGTCAATCCATTGTTAAAAGCAATAAATTTTTCTGGACTATCTATAATGGTGTTTTTCATTCCTGAGTTGACA
>JBBRDW010000177.1:0-6065 GCA_038203525.1 Chitinophagales bacterium
AGAACAGAAAAACCGCTGAAGCTTTTTGGAATCGAATTGTAGTCTGGGTGTCCCGGTGCGGAAAACAGGAGGTAAATGAATGTATGAGGCCGTTTGTTTTTACCCTAGGCTGGGTTAAGCCTTTCATAAATACTTGCAGGCCATTGAAATTTTCTACGGCTTTTTTTATGGGCCCGGCTCAGGTGCATATGGCATCCCGGTTGCGTCGCACTCTTGTGCGGTTAGATTATATATTGAGCTTTACCGAAGCGGAGATGGAAGCGGTATAAAAGTTATCAACTTTCAGCATAGTGCTGCGAAGTCTGGAGACTTTGCAGAGCGGGGTCTTCTCACCAATTAATTTTCGCTGCCGCTAATCTGTAATTTTTGGATAAGCCACAAAAAAAACATTCCGATCATTCCCCCAAAAGGCATTCCAAAATTTATAGCAGCCGTCATAACATCGCTTTCTGTTCCTGCAACTGCAATCCAGATTGAAAGAACAATAGATGAACTGATAATTCCTGTGGTTAAAAATATCTTCTTTCTGCCTGCAATTGCACCTAGAATCGCCCAAAGTACTCCTCCTATTACGGCGCTAATTTCCATAGCCTTTATAAGGCTAAACCCCTGTTGTGAAGCAAATTGTTGAGTAAATCTGCTATCATGTGAATAAATCACCAGGCTTGTTAAAGAAGATAATATTGCTCCGGCCAATCCTAAAATGAGTGCTGATAAAGACCGGGGCCTTGAAGATTTATTTTCTGCAATAGATTGATGTGTTGGCTGATTTATTTCAATAATTTTTTTAACAGCCCCCGCAAGCGTTTGAACATCCGTTTCAAATTTTGAATCACTTATTGTCACAAATTGCCTGCGTGTTAATAATTGCAAATCTTCGGGAAGGTTATTTTCTCTTGGCAACTCAATGCCATCAAGCAATACAGGGATAACTCTTATATTCCTTTTTAAAGCCGTTGCTATTTCTATCCTAACAAAATCTTTTGGATCTTCTAATCTCACTAATCCATTTTCGTTTTTAGCACCAAGCCAATTTTTGCCTATAATTACAATAAGAACATCACACTTGGCAAGTGCGTTGTTAATTGATAAATCAAAATCTTCTCCAGGCTCAATGGTGATGGAATCTTTAAAAATTAATTCTTTGGAAAAATATTTAAGAAGTTCATTATACAATGCTTGCGTAGGCCATTTGCTGTCATCTTTCCGATAATTAATAAAAATATTCGTTGGCATAAAATGTTTTAGAATTGACTCTTCAAAAAATAAATTTAAGAAAAAAATATGAGAGGAATAATATTACCAAAAGCTAAAAAATGCTGATATAACCGATCTCACATAATAATGTTGGATTAATATTTCGCCTTGCTCCACAATGTTTTAAAGTACAAGAGTGCGACGCAAGAAAAGTTTTATAGATATCCTTCAGTCTGGTTCAAAAAAATACTTAACAAATCTTTTCTTTTTTACATCGAAACAGTTTGTGTAATTTTCTGCTGATTTATAAAATTCAACTTTCAAAAACTTCCCTGCATATATGAAATTCTACCGTTGTCTGCCACTCAAAACATTGAGCGGCCTGTTAATTTTTGCGTTTTCTACTGTTTTATTTTCCTGCAATAACAAAACCAAACTGGTTGAGGTAAATCCTGAATTTGGTAAGTATATTGATGCATATACTTCGGGCGTAGTATCTAAAAAAACCATATTGCGCATACAGCTTGCGGCTGATGCAGGAATTACACATACGCTAAACGAAACAGTAAAAGAAAAGCTTTTTGAACTTTCACCTGCCGTAGAAGGCAAAGCATACTGGATAGATGCAAGAACGATAGAATTTAGGCCAGATAAGGATTTGCAGCAGGATGCTTTATACGAAGTTTCGTTTGCCTTAAGCAAAGTGATGGATGTTCCTGCTGCATTTAAAACGTTTGGCTTTAATATACAAACGATGAAACCTTCTTTCGAGGTTGAGCAAAACGGATTACGCAGCAATGGCAAAGAGCTGATGAGTTTAAGCGGTACAATTGTTACCGCCGATGTGGAAGAATCTGCCAAAATAGAAAAGGTTTTACAGGCTTCGGTGAACGGAACCGGCATGAAGATCGCATGGCAGCATAATGAGGCAAATAAAACGCATGGCTTTGTAATTGACAATATTAAAAGAACAAATTCAGCAGGCAGCCTTATGCTGCAATGGGATGGCGCAAGTATGAATATCGCTCAGAAAGGCGATAAAGAAATTGCTGTTCCTGCCATTGGCGATTTTAAAGTAATGGATATAAGAACTATTCAGGATGATGAACAATATGCTTTGGTACAGTTCAGCGACCCGATTGCCATAGGACAAACATTAGACGGACTGATAGCTGTAAGCAACCAGGAAGAACCAAGCTACACCATCATGGGCAGTGAAGTAAAGGTCTATGCAACTGGCCGTTTGGATGGCAATTATACCATATCCGTAAATGAAGGAATAGAAAACGAATGGGGCGATAAATTAAACAAGGCTTTTACAGCGAATGTATTTTTTGAAAACCGGTTGCCTTCCGTAAAAATTTTTGGAAGGGGAAATATACTGCCAAACAGTACCGGAAAACTGGTTTTGCCATTTGAAGCAACCAACCTTAAATCGGTTGATGTTTCTATAATAAAGATCTATGAAAATAACGTGGCGCAATTCCTGCAAACGAATGACCTCAATGGGGAAGAGAATCTGCGCCGGGTGGGCAAACCACTGGTGGAAGCAACCATATCATTAGATAACGACAAAAGCCTGAACCTCCATAAAAAAAACCACTTCTCACTCGATCTTGACAAGTACATCCGTACAGAACCCGGCGCATTATACCGGGTTTATATTGGTTTTAGGCCGGAATATTCTTTATATACCTGTGGTTCAATGGGCAAAGAGGACGATGAATATTATTATGATGATTATGTTGATGAAAGTGACCTGGTTGATGATGACATCGATTTCTGGAAACGCTATGACGATTATTATCCTTACGGCTATAATTGGGAACAAAGAGAAAACCCCTGCCATAAATCTTATTATAATAAAGAGCGTTTTGCCGGCAGAAATATTTTAGCCAGTAATATTGGATTAACAGCCAAGCGAAGCAACAGTAATGGTTTGTTCGTGGCCGTAAACGATATTATTACTACTGAACCAATGCCTGAAGTAGAACTTCAGGTACTGGATTACCAGCAACAGGTAATTGCAAAAGCTACTACCGGCAGTGATGGCATTGCGATGATTGACTTAAAGCGAAAGCCTTATCTATTGGTTGCAAAAAAAGGAAATGAAAAAGGTTATCTAAAATTAGACGATGGCAGCAGCTTACCCTTAAGCCGGTTTGACGTTAGCGGTGATGAAGTAAAAAACGGCATCAAAGGTTTCATTTTTGGCGAACGAGGCGTATGGCGACCCGGCGATAGTTTGTTTTTGAGTTGTATAATTGATGATAAAGACAACAAGCTTCCTAAAGATCATCCGCTGGAAATGGAATTGATCTCTCCAAGAGGCCAGCTTTATAAACGTGTTGTACAAACCAATGCAGACGATGGTTTCAACGTTTTTAGAACAGCCACAGATGTGGATGCGCCAACCGGAAACTGGATCTGTAAAGTGAAAGTAGGTGGTACTTCATTTGAAAAGAAACTGAAGATAGAAACAGTAATGCCCAACCGCTTAAAAATTGATTTGAATTTTGGCAACCTTGATGCACTGGGCAAAAACGCAACAGTGAATGGAACACTCGCTGCAAAATGGTTGTTCGGGGCAACAGCACAAAATCTAAAAGCAAAAGTGGATGCACAGTTGTATAAAAGAAAAACGAGTTTCCCTAAGTTTACTGGTTATGTTTTTGATAACCCTACTACCTCTTTTACCGCACAATACAAAACCATTTTCGATGGCACATTAAGTGCAGAAGGAACAGCAAGTATTAACCCAACTTTTGAAGTTGGGGAACTGGCACCTGGCCAGCTATTAGCAAACCTTACCGTAAAGGTTTTTGAACCCGGTGGCAATTTCAGCATTGATAATATCTCGATGCCGTTCAATCCGTACACGTCATATATTGGTTTACATGTGCCGGATGGTGATAAATTATGGGGCTGGTTGCAGGCTAACAAAACACAACGCTTTGATATTGCAGATGTAGATACAAAAGGAACTCCTGTAAGCGGTACCACCAAAGTAGAAGTGGAATTATATAAAATTCAATGGCGGTGGTGGTGGGATAACAGCGGCGATGAGCTCAGTAATTTTACACAGGACAATTACAACAAATTAATAAAGAAAGACACCATTGGCTTAACCAATGGTGTAGGATTTTATAATTTAAAAACAAGCGATTGGGGCAGGTATCTTATTTTAATGAAAGATACCCGTAGCGGACATGTTACCGGTTCCACTTTTTATGTGGATGATAACGACTGGCAAAGCCGTGGGGATAATAACGATCCCAGTGCCGCAGCCATGTTATCTTTTACTGCAGATAAAGAAAAATATAATGTTGGTGAAGATATAAAACTTACGATACCCAGCACCAAAGGTGGCAGGGCATTGATCAGCATTGAAACGGGTAGTAAAGTGTTAAAAACATATTGGCTGGAAACATCACAGAGGCAAACAAAATTTTCTTTCAAAGCTGATGCAACCATGTCTCCAAATATTTATGTAAATGTGAGTTTGATGCAGCCGCATGCACAAACTATTAACGACCTTCCAATCCGCATGTATGGGGTAATTCCTATATCAGTAGAAGATAAAAATACGGTGCTTAAGCCTGTAATAAAAATGGCTGATGTTATTCGCCCCGAACAGAATGCCGCAGTTACTGTTTCTGAAGCTGATAATAAAAGTATGACTTATGTTATTGCTATTGTTGACGAAGGCCTGCTTGACCTAACAAGGTTTAAAACACCCAACCCACACGATGCATTTTATGCAAAAGAAGCGCTGGGTATTAAAAGCTGGGATGTATATGATTATGTAATTGGCGCATGGGGCGGCGAACTGGAACGCATCTTAACAATAGGTGGTGATGGTGAAGCAGAACTGGCTTCTAAAACAAGAAAGGCCAATCGTTTTATGCCTGTAGTAAAATTCATGGGGCCATTCAAATTAAGTGGGGGCAGCAACACGCACAATTTTACCTTGCCGCCTTATATGGGCAGTGTAAGGGTAATGGTTATTGCAAAAGGTGATCATGCTTATGGTATGGCAGAAAAAGCTGTAACCGTTAAGAAACCACTTATGCTGTTGGCAACTTTGCCAAGGGTATTGGGGCCTTCCGAAGAATTGAAAATTCCGGTTACAGTTTTTGCAACAGATAATAATATTAAAAATGTTAGCCTCACACTACAGAGCAATCCTTTTATTGAAGCAGGCGGCACACAAAATGTAAGCTTTACCAATACCGGGGAACAACTGGTTTACTTTAATGCTAAAGTAAAACCCAATACAGGAATTGGTAAAATAAAAATCGTTGCAAGCAGTGGTAAAGAGCAGGCAACTTATGAAGTAGAGATAGACATTCGCAACGCGAATCCTTATACTACACAAACAACAGAAGCAACTTTGCAACCGGGGCAAAATTGGAACAGCACTGTTGCTATGATTGGCGAAAGCAGTACCAGTAAAGCTGTACTGGAAATATCAAGTATTCCTTCTATTAACTTAGAACAACGGTTAAATTATTTAATCCAATACCCGCATGGTTGTATTGAACAAACTACTTCATCTGTTTTCCCGCAACTGGCTTTAAATCAATTAATGGAATTGAACGATCAACGCAAAGCTGCCATAGACCGCAACATCCGCGCAGGCATTCAAAAATTACAAAATTTTCAAACAAGCGACGGCGGTTTCAGTTACTGGCCGGGTGATAATGAAAGCGATGAATGGGGCAGTAATTATGCCGGTCATTTTTTACTCGAGGCATCGGCAAAAGGGTATAATGTTTCTTCTTCTCTTTTGCTGCAATGGAAAGCTTACGAACGCACAAAAGCAGTGGCATGGAATGTTACTACGGCACCCTGGTATGGAACTGATT
>JBBRDW010000178.1:0-6009 GCA_038203525.1 Chitinophagales bacterium
GGGCCCATATCAATAATATGGTCTGCATTGCGCATCATCATTTCGTCGTGTTCTACCACAACAACGGTATTGCCTTCATCGCGGAGTTGTTTTAAAACATGGATCAACCGTTCTGTATCTCTTGAATGTAAACCAATAGAAGGTTCGTCGAGAATATACAAGGAGCTTGTAAGGTTGCTTCCCAAACTTCTTGTTAGCTGTATGCGCTGACTTTCGCCACCGCTTAACGAATTAGCCAAACGGTTAAGGGTAAGGTAGCCCAAACCTACATCGAGCAAGGTTTGCAGGCGCTGGTGTATTTCAATCAATATACGTTTCGCTACCTGCGCATCATGTTCGTTCAGCACAAGATTATTGAACCACACTTTTAAATCTTTGGTTGGCATTTGGCAAAGCTCCCCAATATGTTTGCCGCCTACTTTAACATACAAAGCTTCTTTGCGTAAGCGGTAGCCCTTGCATTCCGTACAGTTGGTGCGGCCACGATAGCGGCTTAATAAAACACGGTACTGAACTTTATATAAGTTTTGTTCTACTTCTTTAAAGAATGCATTGATGCCTTCAACACTGCCTTTACCTGTCCAGAGTAATTCGTACTGAGCGGGGGTAAGATCGGCAATGGGTTTGTGGATGGGGAAGTCGATTTGTTTGGCACCTTTCATAAAATATTCGCGCCATAAACCCAGCTTCTCCCCTTTCCATGGAGCAACAGCACCATCGTAAACGCTTAACCTTTTATCAGGGATTACCAGGTCTTCATCAATACCCAGCACCTGGCTGAAACCTTCGCAGGTGGGGCATGCACCAAAGGGATTATTGAAAGAAAAAAGATTGGGCACAGGTTCTTCGAACTGAATACCATCCAGTTCAAACTTATTGCTGAAATGGAGTATCTCTTTATCGTTTACCTCTACATACATTTCTCCTTCGCCTTCGTAAAAAGCGGTACCTATAGAATCTGAAATACGGTGCAGGTCATCTTCATCAAATGTTTTGGTAACGATACGATCCACCAGTACATAAGCTGTTAGCGGTGAGCTTTTAGCTTTAAGCTTTGAGCTCAATTCTTTGTCGTTCAATTCAAGCAATTCTTCTAAACGAAATATTTCTCCGCTTTCACGATTCAAGTCTGCCAATTCACGAACAAGGTACAATCGTGAAAATCCCTTTTGTACCAGTATGTTCAGCTCTTCCCGAATTTCACGGTTGGCATGTTGTTTAAAAGGAACAATAATAACCACCTTCGAACCGGAAGCTAATTGCTGTATCGCTTTCATTACATCGGCCACATCATCTTTCTTTACTTCCCTTCCACTAACCGGCGAAATGGTATGGCCAGCACGTGCATACAGGAGGCGCAGATAATCGTAAATCTCGGTCATGCTGCCAACAGTACTTCGCGGTGTTCGGGTAATTACTTTTTGTTCTATAGCAATCGCTGGGCACAAACCCTTAATATAGTCCACATCTGGCTTTATCATGCGGCTCATGAATTGCCGGGCATAAGCACTAAGGCTTTCCGCATAACGGCGCTGACCTTCTGCAAATAACGTATCAATTGTAAGCGATGATTTTCCGCTGCCCGATACGCCGGTAACTACGATCAATTCATTTCTTGGAAACGCTACGGATACATTTTTCAGGTTGTGAACCCTTGCACCATGTACAATAATTTCATCAGCTTTCACTGCAGGTTTTATTGGTTTTTTTTCCTTTCCTGCCTTCTTAGTGTTTATTTCTCCGGTCATATCTTTATCGGGTATCTTGAACAAAGCAAATTCAAATTTGATTAATTCACAATTTTTTTACATTTTGCAGTATGTTGAATGCGTATTTAATTATAATTTCACTATCTCTTCACAAAAACAAGGCATATAAGTTAAATTTTACTCATAGTCATTTACTGAATTAATATCGCGGTTAAATGACCTGCTTCATCCTAATAAAAGCATTTATATGAGAAAGTTTAACGAGTTTACAGACACTGAATTAGTTATTTCGTTCCAGGATGGCAATTCATCCGCATTGGAAGCACTTATAACCCGTTATAAGGATAAGTTGTTTAGTTCAATTCAATTTATCGTAAAAGATAAATACCTGGCCGAAGATCTTTTCCAGGAAACATTTGTGCGTATTATTGATACGTTGAGAAGCAGGCGCTATAATGAAGAAGGCAAATTTTTGCCCTGGGCCATGCGCATTGCACACAATCTTTGTGTGGACCATTTTAGAAAGGTAAAGCGTACGCCAACAATTTTAACAAGCGATAAGCAAGATGTATTTGAAGTAATAGTTGTGGTAAATGAAAATGCTGAACAAAAAATAATACGCCAGCAGGGATACGACCGTATGCACAATATGCTGGCGGCATTGCCCGAAGAGCAGCGCGAAGTAATCGTTTTAAGACATTTCGGCGACATGAGTTTTAAGGAAATTGCAACAGTAACCAATTGCAGTATTAACACCGCCTTAGGCCGTATGCGTTATGGATTAATTAATTTGCGCAAGATGATGCTGGAAAAACAATTAAGTTTATAAATTACACCCATAAAGATATTGTCATTCTGAGGTTTGACCCTGCATTCAGGAAATTTGCTTGCCATAGCATGGATAACTTCAGGATGACAGCCTATGTAAATCAACAAATCCCGCTGTAGGTATGGCGGGATTTTTGTTTTTTATACCAAACATTTTGAGCCCGGCCTAATACCATCGAGCATCGTTCCTTGCGTCGCACACTTTTACAGCAACATACAATTCAGCTTTTAACAGCCGCAACTGCACTTAATGCAACAGGATTAAAGTTTAAGCCCACAACTCAAAAAAGTGCAAACATACAAGAGTCCAGCCCCGGCAGGAAGCAAATCTACATAGCATTGCTTATGCCTGGCAAATAATTTACTCATTGATTGTTTACTTTTTTTTCATGCTCTTCCTAAATAGAATAAGTAGGACCGCCAGCGCCATCGCAATGAACAAATTAATGTAATTAAACCCCGGCTTTTTTGGTGCAGGAATCTCTGTTATAGTTAATAGCTGATTGGCGTTTACATTGGTGATTGTTTGTGTGTTTCCCCCCGTCCAGTAAACAGTGACCTTATCAATTTTTGTGGCGCCGCCCAAACCAAAATGAGCAATCACCGAGCTTTGAGAAAGATGGCTTGAAGCACCGCCATCTATTTCACGGATCATTTTTTTACCTCCGGCTTCCACTTCAATTTTTGATCCTATGCCCTGGCTTTCTGCCTGTACACCTTTAAGTACAATTTTAATCCAGTTGCCTGTTGCGGAATCGTTTCTGTAAAGTTTTGTAACAGATGGCGCAGGATAATCAGGCAATACCGATTCCTGGTTAACTACGAGTAAATCAAGATCACCATCGTTGTCATAATCGAACACAACAGAACCACGGCCAATACCGTAATCTGCCAGGCCATAAGCAGCCGCTTTATCATGGAATTTGCCATTATTATTTTCGTAATAAAAATTTGCCATAGGATGACAATCAGGGTTAAGGTCGCCGTTGGAAACAAAAAGATCCAAATCACCATCCTCGTCAAAATCTGCAAAGTTTGCGCCCCAACTAATAGCAAATAAGCCCATACCCAATTCTGTTGCTTTATCTACAAATGGCTTTCCCTGGCCCTGGTTTACCATAAATTTATTAAACTTTATATTGGTCATGAAATAATCCATGAGTCCGTCGTTATTGTAATCGCCAACCGCTGTTCCCATAGAATTGATCCGCAAATCCAGTCCTTTTTCTTTTGCAACATCTGTAAACTTTTTGCTGGGGTATTTATTCTCGAGCAGTATATCAGGCGTGCGCTTATAACCAAAATCATGATTAATAAAAATGTCCTGGTCGCCGTCGTTATCGAAGTCTGTAAACACGCCGCCAAAACCAAAGCCGCGAAAATCAAGGCCATAATCATCAGATACATCTTTAAATTTTTTACCACCTTCATTCAGCAGCAGATAGCCTTTGGCAATTTGATTTGCCTGCACAACAGTTGCATCATTAATCACACTAAGCTTTCCTGTGAACTCATTGAAATAATTACCTACATAAAGATCGGGCCAACCATCTGCATTTATATCGCCAAAGCTTGGACTGGTGCTGAAAGAATACATTTGATCGAGCCCATATTCTTTTGTGACATCGTGAAAAGTGCCATTGCCATTGTTGAGAAACAATAAATTTATTTCTCGTGGTATGGCTTGCTTTTTATCCCTGCTGGTAATGGTGGTAACAAACAGATCCACAAAACCATCGCGGTTTACATCGGCGCCTGTTACACCCTGCGTTACATACTTTTTTGTAAGCGTTAAACCAGAATTTTCAAACACATTCGTGAACGTTCCGTTGCCATTGTTTTTATACAGCACATCATCATTCATTCCGCCGGAAATGTACACATCTTCGAAACCATCGTTGTTATAATCAATCACACATGCACCGCCGCCAAACATGCCTTCATATACTTTGAATACATGATTGATCCCTGCTTCTGCAGTAACATCTTTAAAACGTGTTTGAGCAAAACTTTTATGAATAAAAAGGATTGAACTAAACAGCAGTATAAATAAGAAGTATCGCATGTTTTATAAGTTATTTTTTGAATAGTAATTTTTTTTGAGCCCAGCAGTATTTCTGACATTAAGCTTTACTTGCGTCACACTCTTGTACGTTCAGAACATTTTGGAGCTGCTTTAACCACAGAGTTGCACGGAGTTTTGTCTGTGTAACGCTGTGGTAAAATCTACGCTTCTATACAAGCTGCTTAAAGTTATACAGTACAAGAGTGCGACGCAACGGATGCTTCATTGAAATACAAATGCCGGGCTCAAAAAAAATTATATAAGCACTTATACAGTTTACTTTTTCCACTTTAGATGATTAACGTTATTCGCAATTTCTTTACCTTTCTCTAACCCCCTATCGTTATCGAGCGGTGTATGTATGCCGCCATAAAATCTCGAGTTGGCAGTCTCTTCTGCAGCCTGCCAGAATGAAGTAAAATGACGCGCTTTAAAATCTGTATTTCTTATTTCATCTCTTGGCCTGCCAACATGGGCACTATCCGTAAATTCAAAATGATCGCCATATAAATCAGTCAACACAGTGGCTGCTGCCGAGGCCTGAATCGCATGCCCGGAAGGGAATGCAGGGAATGGCGGATCGGGCCAGAAAGATTCCCAGCGCTGATCTATATGTTGCGGAATAAATGTATTGGCACGCTCTGTAAAGAACTGATATTTCCATTTCCAGCAGTTGCGGAAAGCATCTGCTACAGCCATACCAAGCCGTGCATAAGTCTCTGCACATTTAATTAAATCAGGATGCGTTTTTCTGATAGCAAGCGTTGCAAAATAATAAGAATGCCCCGGTGGCGTGAACGTCACATCGGGATCATCTGCCCACCAGATTGCAGCTTCCTTTTCATTTTGCGTTAATACTTTTTCTTTTTCATACACCTGCATAAATTGCTGGTAATATGCCGAGCCGGGAGTTGTATCATACTGAATAAATTCAGGCGCTTCAATCGTTGAATCAACGGCTACGAAAGTGCGGTTTTGGCCCCAATGCGGATGCAGTGGAAAATGCGTGAACGACTGTGCATAGAGTGGTGGCTGCCAGCATCCGGGCTTTTGGACGAATACCATTTTCTTATCGAAGTTGTTTAGATAACTACGATGGCCACCATCTGTTTTTGACCATTCAAAAATTTGTTGTGCTATTTCTTTTCCATATGCGATTGATCTGTTTGTTATGGAATCATTTGCTATTGTTTCTTTAAAAATCGCTTCGAAGTGTTGTTCGAGTGAATCAATAGTAGTTTTGTTTTGATCGGACGTTTGAATATAAATATTGCGGAGTATTTCTGCCTGCCCTGCATTTAAAACCAAAGGCCAGTTATAAGTAATTCCTTTTTCGGGTAAAGGCAACATATCCAACCCATTCAGTTGACCAGCCATTGACTGATATTCGGGATAACCATCTACAAC
>JBBRDW010000179.1:0-5921 GCA_038203525.1 Chitinophagales bacterium
CGTGGTGGAAATATGTATCGGGTGGCATCGTATTATTGTATGTATCATTTGTATTAATGTCGTGGCTGGGCAACTCTTTGGCAAACTTATTTTTACTCACATCCAAACATGGAAAACTTGCATTAACTGACAGTGAGAAAAGCAGTGCAAAAGCAGTAGGCATAGCACTTTTAACAGGCATCATCTTACTGGTATGCGGCATCGTACTCGATAAAAAATTCATGTATGCCGGCTTTCTTATTTGTTCATTTTCAATTCCGTTAAGCTTTATAGATTTTCCTGTACAATGGTTTAAAGGAAACGGTCGTCAGGTAACAGCGCACATCATGTTGTTGTTAGGTATGCTTACTGCCATCCTTATTTTCTTTAATGATGATGCCGCATTATTTGCAGGCATTCTGTATTTTGTATTTTTTGTAGGGTACATGTGGAGCGGTTCTATCAGCAGTTTAAGAAAATAAATAATTATGGGCCAGGCAGCCGTCTTTCAATGAATCGTTCCTTCCGCCAGAGGCGGACTCTTGTACGTTCTTATTATGAATGAGCAATAAATACAATTAACTAGCATCTCCGCGCCTCCGCGGCTTAAAAAAAAGTTCATGCAAACAACACGCATCTGTTTATGGAGCAGTCCGCGAAATATCTCTACCGCCATGATGTATTCCTTTGCCCAAAGGCCAGACACGATTGTTTTTGACGAGCCTTTTTATGCGCACTATCTTCGCGCATCCGGCGTGAAGCATCCGGCGCAGGAAGAAATATTACGGTCCCAGGATAATGACGGGAACAAAGTGGTAAATGATTTATTGCTTGGTGCTTTTGAAAAACCAGTGGTATTCTTTAAACAGATGACACATCATCTTGTACAACTGAATGAAAGCTTTCTCGCACAGATGAAAAACATCATTTTTATCCGCGACCCAAAACAAATTATCAGTTCTTACGCACAGATAAGACCCGATGTAAACATGCAGGATATAGGTATAGAAAAACAATGGCAGCTTTTTGAACAGCTAACTGCAAATAACCTGCATTGTGTAGTGCTGGATTCGAACGAAATTTTAAAAGCACCTGAAAAAGTATTAATGGCTTTGTGCGAAAAGCTCGATATTCAGTATTACCAATCAATGCTGCATTGGCCCGCTGGCCCCAAAACGGAAGATGGCGTATGGGCAAAATACTGGTACGATAATGTACACCTGTCAACTGGTTTTGAAAAACAAAAAACAAGCAGCAGGGAATTACCTGAATATTTAGAACCTTTATCCAACGTAAGCAAAAAATATTACGATCAATTATATCAACACTCCATAAAAGCTTAATTATATGCAGCAGCCATACAATCCAAAGAATGCACACATCCAGATTTTTGTAAAAGACAAATTGTATCCCCGCAACGAAGCAAAGGTTTCCGTATTCGACAGTTCCGTTCAGGGGGGTGACGCTGTATGGGAAGGGCTTCGTGTATATGATGGTAAAATATTTTTTCTTGATCAGCATTTGGAACGTTTGCATGCTTCTGCTAAAACGCTTGCCTTTACTGATATTCCGTCAAAAGAATTTATTAAAGATGCCATTAAGCAAACACTTAGAGCAAATGGAATGTACACAGATACACATATGCGCCTCACACTTACCCGGGGTGAAAAAGTTACCTCAGGTATGGATCCAAGATTGAACCAGAAAGGTTCCTGTTTAATTGTGCTGGCAGAATTTAAACCACCGGTATTTGATAATTCAAAAGGCATAAAACTAGTAACCACGCATACCCGCCGTAACTCACCAATGCATCTTGATTCAAAGATCCATCACAATAATTTATTGAATAATATTCTTGCAAAAATAGAAGCAAACCATTGCGGTGCTGATGCAGGGCTAATGCTCGATAATCTTGGCTTTGTTTCAGAAACGAATGACTGCAATATTTTCATGGTCAAGAAAGGCGTGCTGCTAACGCCACATGCAGATGCGTGTTTAACTGGCATTACAAGGGAAACAACCATTAAGCTTGCAAACGAATTAAACATTCCCTGTGTTGAAAGAAATATTTCTGTAAGCGAATTTTATAATGCTGATGAAGTTTTTATTACAGGCACTATGGGCGAACTAACTCCTGTTTATGAAATTGACGGAAGGTTGATTGAAAATAAAACTGACAGTAATATAAGAGAATTACTCTACGGTGCTTTTAAAATACTCACCGAAACAATTGGCGAACCCATTGACTAAATTATAATTGCCGATTCACCACCAGCCCATTGCTGCTTACGATTATATTGTACAAGAGTGCGACGCAACCAGGATGAGTTAAGTGAATTAGCCGGGCAATAAAAATCAGCAAAGCTGTTTCAATATTTTTTCACGAAAACCAGGCGTATGCCGCTACCGGCAAGGGTTTCACCTTGTTCTCAACTTTATTTTCCAGCAAGGCATTCCAATATTCATTACTTAAACTTTTCGTTTTTTCCTCTCCTGCTAAATGGGCAAGATTTGTATAGATGCGTTTACTGTATAGTTGTGCATAGTATATTTTTTAGCTCAACAAAAGTATTACATGGCATCGTCTGTTGTGTCACTCACTTGTACTTTCTGTTTTTATGGCAACAAAAAAAGGAACCATTATTGATTCCCTTCTTATGATATTAAATTCAAAGTTACTTTGTTGGTGGTGGTGGCGGTGGTGGGTTATCGCTGTTAAAGCAATCGCGGTACATCTTCCAGCCGGCATCTGTTTTCTTCCAGAGTACGAGAAACTTGCCTTTGTCCATCGCTTTGTTATCCGCGCCAAGCAGCTCGTAAGTGCCTTGCTCGGTTGCATAATCGCCGCCACCAAAAACATCTGTGGTGGTGAGTGTAATTCCTTTAACACCCATTTGGGTTCGCGCTGCATTATAGAAACCGCCAAGACCAGCGGTTCCGCCCATTGCCGGCATGTTAGGCGCTAACAGCACGGCATCGCTTGTATAACGATCGAGAAACATTGCAGAATCTCCTTTTGCAAAAGATTCACCATAAAGCTGATTGCTTGCTGCTACCGCCGCTTTTACTGAGTCAATATTAAAACCGGAAGCCACTGTTTCGTCGCCAGGTTTTGTTTCGGGAGCCGTGTTGCAGGCACTGAACAAGACTGCAATAACAGTCATAGACAATAAGAATGATTTCATATTAATTTGTTTTGATAAAGGTAGAATACATGAAGCAATAATCTAATACCCTGCAAGTGGTATTTATAAATTTTCAACTGCAGTTACAGCTTCCGTATTTATTGCACCATAAATATGTGGAAACAATTCGTTGATGGAGGGAGAAAAATCGAATTTTAGTTTTGCCGTAAGTTTAGAAGTATCAATTGTGAGTTTTACGAGGTTGGTTTTACCAGCAAAATATCTTTGCAAAACACCATTCAACTGTTGCTCTGTACTGCAATGAATAAAGCCTTCGGTTGCCAAAGATGCTGCTTCGTAAAAATTTTGCTCAATTGCTTTTTGCCATTCTTCAGTTGTAGTAACGTGGTAAATGATTTTATTCATACAGGTATTTGCATTAGTTGCTGAGTAGTATTACAAAAAGTACAAGTGTGCGACGCAAGAAAAGCCTAATAGTAGCAATGCAGTATGGCCAAAAAAAGTACTATTTCCAGATGCGGAGAATACGTTGTTCGAGCAACATTAAATCTGCAAGAACCATGGCAGTGGCGGCTTCCAGAATAACGGGAGCACGCAGGGCTACACATAAATCGTGGCGCCCTTTGATGGAGAAATCCTCCATACTACCGGTTTCCCAGTTAAGACTGTTTTGTTGTTTTGGCGTAGAAGCTGTGGGTTTAATAGCAATGCGGAATATAAGTTCGTTGCCATTTGTAATGCCGCCAACAATACCACCTGCGTGATTGGTTGTTGTTTTACCTTCCATGTTTTCAATCATATCATTATGCTGGGTACCAAACATTTTTGCAGCAGCAAAACCACTTCCAAACTCTATACCTTTCACGGCGGGAATGGCAAACGCAATATGTGCAATTTGTGATTCAACAGAATCAAAAAATGGTTCGCCTAAACCGAGCGGTAAACCATTTACACGGCACTCTACCAAACCGCCAACAGAATCTTTTGCATCAATTGCATTTTGCAGACCTTTTTCAAGATCCGCCTCGCCACCAATGGCTGTTACCTCCGCAGATACTGTAACACCCTGCATCATTTTTTTTGCGATGGCACCTGCAGCAACAAGTCCGGTAGTAAGCCTTGCGCTGAAATGTCCACCGCCACGAAAATCTTCATTGCCTCCAAATTTTTCATGTGCCACAAAATCAGCATGGCCTGGGCGTGGAAAGCTGCGCTGCTTTTCGTAATCGCCGCTGCGGGTATTATTATTTTCGAATAGAATTGTTATTGGAGCGCCGGTTGCTTTACCGTTGAATACGCCGCTTTTAAAGAAAGGATAATCGGCTTCCTGCCTGGGTGTAGTACCTTTTTGTTTGCCGCCTTTTCTGCGTTCCAAATCGGGCAACAGATCATCTTCGGTTAATGGCAATCCTGCAGGAACTCCATCAATAACAATACCTACCGATTCGCCATGCGATTCACCAAAAATATGTACCCGAAATATGCGCCCAAATGAATTCAAGTTAAAAAATTTATTGGTTTATAAGTTGACTCGTTGAAACCGTTGCTCCCAACGATTGAATATGCTGGTAAAAGTTAGGATAAGATTTTGATACGGCCTGCGCTTCATCAATTACTGTTTCGCCTTCGGCTTTTAATGCTGCAACTGCACACATCATTGCAATACGATGATCATGCCTTGAATGTACATGCGCACCTCGCAAACCTTTGCCCCCGTGTATCGTCATCAGGTTATCCTGAAGGTCAACCTGCACACCCATCTTACCAAGTTCTTCCTGTATCGTTAAGCCACGGTCGCTTTCTTTGTGTGCCAGGCGCAATACACCTTCTATAACTGTTGTGCCTTCACAATATGCTGCCAAAGCAGCAAGTGGCGGAAATAAATCAGGGCAATCTGTTGCATCGAAATGAAATGCTTTTAATACAGCGGGACCTATTTCAATATGATCATCCGTTATTGAAAGCGAGCAACCGCAATCCATTAAAGCTTTCATCACAGCTTTATCAGCCTGTGTTGACGCAATATCTAAACCTTGCACTAAAATCTTTCCTGCAATAGCGCCGGCAACTAATAAAAATGCGCCACCACTCCAGTCGCTTTCAACGGTATAATCTATAAATGTTTCTTCGTAATTAGCGCTCTCAGCAGAGAAATAAAATTCTTTGTATTCCTTATTCTCAGGGGCTTTTAAGAAGAATTGTTCCATTACAGAAAGCGTAAGGTCAACATAAGGTTTACTCTTAAGATTGGTAACTGTAATGGTTACATCTTTAGCATCCGATGCTGCATAAGCGATCAATAAGCCAGTGAGAAATTGAGAGCTTAATGAGCCATCAATCGTTATATTTTTTGGTTGTAACGGACCTTTTACTTTTAGTGGAAGTTTGCCATTATTCGAAGAAATTTCTATATCAAGCTGCGGAAATATTTCATCAAAAAAATCCATTGGCCTTGTAAGCAAACTGCCTTCACCATTGATCGTCATTACCTTTGAGTTAAGCGCAACGATGGGCGCAAACATTCTTATACCCAAGCCGCTCTCGCCGTTGTTAACTTCATTGGTTACTGCATTAACGCCATTGCTTGAAATCTTTATACTTCCATCTATTTGTGTGTTAACTGTTGCGCCCAAATCTTGAATCACTTTCAACGCAGCAATATCATCATTTGAAATACCAGGATTGCGGATAATACTGTCACCCTTTCTTACCAATGCCGCTGCACATGCACGCTGCATCGAGCTTTTAGAAGCAGCCGCCGTTATAGTTCCTGTTAATGACGATGGTTGTATTGTT
>JBBRDW010000180.1:0-5678 GCA_038203525.1 Chitinophagales bacterium
TCGAATTCCCAACTGTATAAGTGTACTACCACCGCCTGGAGCGCATATGCGTCAAGCTAAGGAATACATTTATTGACCCAACAGCATTGCTACTATTGAGTTTCCGTTGCGTCGCACTCTTGTACTTTTGGTTCTCTTTGCGACTTTCAGAACTCAGTTGCTTTTTTTCCTTGCAAATGAAACCGAAGATTATTCGGCAACGCATTAATATTTAAAACTATTTACTAAATCCTTATTGCAAGACAACCTAAAACCATTACTGGCAAACACTTTCAGCGATTTTTATCAAAAATTGGCTTAACGCATAAGCGCCTAGTGCGGGGCAAGCTGCAGGCGACGATGCTATAAAAAATCTTCAGCCGGGCTCAAAAAAATGGCTGTTATTTTAGCTTCATACGCCATGCCGAAAAATTGGTAAACCCGAAAGTTATGAGCACAATACTAATGCTGCTGCAGGGCATAAGAATTGCAGCGATCATGGGCGAAAGAGCGCCGGTTACTGCAAAGTAAATACCGATAATATTGTAGAGCATAGAGATTACAAATGCAGCGAGTACGATTTTTTTATTGGCCTGGCATAAGCCTATAAATGTATGCAGCCATGTGAGTGAGCTTGCTTCGAGAATGGCATCGCTGGCGGGTGTAAAATTGTTGGTGTCCTCTGTAATGGCAATGCCGGCATCGGCCTGTTTTAATGCGCCGGCATCGTTTAATCCATCGCCAACCATGATTATTTTTTTGCCCTGTTGCTGCAGCCTTTTTATAAACTGGAGTTTATCTTCCGGCATCTGGTGAAAACGTATATCGGCCTCATCGCCCATCAGGCTTCTGAGATTATTTCTTTCTCCGTCATTATCGCCGCTAAGCACTATAAGCTGATAATTTTTATTGAGTTTTTTTATGAGTGCGCCGAGGTTGTTGCGATAGTGATTTTGAAAGGTAAATCTTCCCAGCATGCTGCCCTCAAGCGAAACGTAAACGGCCGTTTCAAAATTGAGCAGTAAGTGTTTGGCATTTGTAATGTAGCGAAGTGAACCCAGCGCAATAAGGTCATCTGCTACCAGGCCTTCAATACCCTTACCCGTAATTTCTTTAAATGCGGTTACCTGTAAATTATTTCCATGTCCGGCCCAGTTGGCAATAGCCCTGCTCATCGGGTGCGATGATTGCCTGGCCAGTGCCCCGATCTTCATCTTCAGCTGTTTGTCCAGGGGCCGGCCATCGTAAGAAATTTCGGGATAATTGCCTGTGGTAAGGGTGCCGGTTTTATCAAAAACAATGGTATCAGCAGTGGCCAATTCCTCAATAGTTTGCGCATTGCGCAGATAAAATTTATTGCGGCTGAGTACGCGCAACACATTGCCATTAGTAAATGTATTGCTGAGCAATAATGCACAGGGACAGGCAACAATCAGCACGGCGGTAACAGCATTCCACATTACGGTCGAATCATGATTGAACCAGTAGATGCCTGTAAAAGTGGATATGGATAAAACCATCCAGGTGAAGTAACGGCTGAGCAGGTGTACGAATGATTTTTCGTTGTACTGTTTATCTTTTTTCAGTTCATCTTTATTCCATAAACCTGTTAGATAACTTTGAGATACTTCTTTAATTACCAGTATTTCTATACTGCCGCCAACCTGCTTGCCACCTGCATACACTATTTCACCTATTTCTTTTGGTACGGGTACACTTTCGCCGGTTACAAAGCTGTAATCTATTAATGATTTGCCACGTGTAATTATGCCGTCAGCGGGTATCAGTTCTTCGTTATGAATTAGCAGTGTATCATTTAGCTGAATAGCTGGCAATGCTATTGATTCTTCTTCGTTTTGTTTGTTGATCCTGGTTACTGCAATTGGGAAATACGAAGTAAAATCACGTTCGAAACTTAGCTGCTCATAGGTTTTATTTTGCAGCACCCTACCCACCAGCATAAAGAAAACTATGCCTGACATACTATCGAGATAACCGTTGCCTGTTGCCGAAAAAATCTCGTAAAGGCTTCTTATAAAAGTTACAAATATGGCCAGTACAATAGGCGCATCAATATTTAAAAAACCATGTTTTAAACTCTTCCAGGCGCTGTTATAAAATTCTGTAGCGCTGTAAAAAAATACCGGCAAACTCAGCATAACACTAATGGTGCGAAACACGGTTTGCAGTGACTGCTCATTGCTGCTTAGGCCAAAATAATCTGGGAAACTCAGCATCATAATATTGGCAAAGCAAAAGCCGGCAACGCCTAATTTATAAGTTTTAGATTTGTCCACAAAAGTCTTGCGGCCCGATAGATTATTTAGACTGATGTGTGGCTCATAGCCAATGCTGGTAAGCAGTTCAGCCACTTTGCGCAGCGACGATTTTTTATGATCAAAAACGATAGCAGCTTCTTTCTTTGCGAAGTTTACCTTGCTCGTTATTATTCCCTCATCGAGGCGGTGAAGGTTTTCCAGCAGCCATAAGCAACTGCTGCAATGCATTTGCGGCAGATAAAAAGTTATATGCGTTTGCGTAAGGTCTTTAAAAGAAATAAGCGGTTGTGCAATGCACGCTTCGTCCAGAAATGCAAACTTGTTTTCACGCACTTTTACCTTGCGGCTTAGGCCGGGGTTTTGCGAGATACTGTAGTAATCGCATAGCCCGTTTTGGTTTAAAATTTCATAAACCATTTTGCATCCATCGCAGCAAAAACTTTTCTCTTTCATTTGCACGGAATGCCTGCCGCAATCATCGCCACAATGAAAACATTTAACAGATTTCTTTGTATCCTCGGCCTGCATATTGTTCGTGGTTTTTGAAGAATAGAAAACTTAAAATGATTTATTGCTTACAGGCAAAAACTGCATTTGCTGTACACAAATAATTTATTACAAAATTATCCCAGACAAAAAAGCGAATAAATGATTTTCGTCATGTTTTGAGCCGGGCATAAGTTCTTTGGGCATCGCTTGTTGCAGCTTGCCCCGCCCCAGGCGCATTGGCATCAAGCTAAGTTTGAAACGAAATAGCCAGAACATAGATGTAGAAATGGTTTCAGAGGTTTTTTGCTTCTGAATCTTTTTGCGCCAGCTGCGTAACCTGTTGGTAGAAAATTTCATACAAACCATCCTTGCTCCAGCGGGGCAACCTTATAATCCTGCAAATTATGTAAATCATCAGGCTGCCCACTGGGACAGATTTTGTTTTGCACATTGATTAAGCTACAAACAGGTTAAGCCGCTGGCGTATAAGTGAGGCATTTGAATGTTATTAAATGAAAATTAGTTTGAAGCCAATGCGCCCAAGGCAGTGGTCGCACGCTTGTGGGTTCCGTACAGGAATGAAAAGTGAGCAACGAGCAGCGAACAATAAAGTTTAAGACTCCTTGCCTATTGCCTCGTTGCCTTATTGCCTTGTTGCCTCTTTGCCTCGTTCCCTATTCTTCCGTACGTTCAAGAGTGCGACAGCCGCTTGGGGCGTGGCAAGCTGCAACAGAAGCCTTACAGTATTACCTCAGCCCGGCTCAAAATAACAGCATTAAAAATTTCGGAGACCGTATAATAATTTGATTATTTTCAGGTATCCTAATTCCATAACCAGGATTGCCACATGAACCATTTGCACACTGCTGATTACATTGTATTTCTTATTTATTTTATTGTAGTTGTGGGGTATGGTTACAGCGTGTACCATAGAAAAAAGGCGAAGCAGATGGACTCAAAAGATTTCTTTCTGGCCGAGGGTTCGCTTACCTGGTGGGCTATTGGCGCATCGTTGATTGCATCGAATATTTCGGCCGAACATTTTATTGGTATGTCGGGCTCGGGCTTTGCATTGGGGCTGGCCATTTCTACTTACGAGTGGATGTCTGCAGCTACCTTAATTCTTGTGGCGGTATTTATTATCCCTGTTTACCTCAAGAATAAAATTTATACCATGCCGCAGTTTTTATCGATGCGGTATAACGATACGGTGAGCACCATCATGGCCATTTTCTGGTTGCTGGTGTATGTGTTTGTAAATCTTACATCTATTATTTACCTCGGTGCGCTGGCCATTAATTCTTTATCGGGAATAAGCTTTGAATGGTGCATGATTGGGCTTGGCGTATTCTCGATTTTTGTTACCCTCGGCGGCATGAAAGTGATTGGCTATACAGATGTTATTCAAGTGATCGTATTGGTTTTGGGCGGGCTGGTAACCACTTATCTCGCTTTAAATTTACTCTCCAATCATTTTGGTTACGGCAATGATATTTTTAAAGCCTTTAGTATTCTGCGCGAAAAAGCCCCATCGCATTTTCACATGATCTTCGACGAAAGCAATCCTTACTACAAAGATCTACCGGGCATTTCTGTTCTCATTGGCGGCATGCTGGTCAACAACCTGGCTTATTGGGGCTGCAACCAATACATTGTACAACGTGCACTGGGAGCGGATTTAAAGACAGCCCGTTCCGGAATTTTATTCGCCGCATTTTTAAAATTATTGATCCCCGTTATTGTAGTGCTGCCCGGTATTACCATGTTTGTAATGCATCAGAATGGCATGTTTCTAAAGGAGCTGCTCGATGTACACGGCGTTTTAAAACCCGACCAGAGTTACCCAACATTAATGAACCTTTTGCCCGATGGGTTGAAAGGCCTTGCATTCGCTGCATTAACCGCAGCCATTGTTGCATCGCTTGCGGGTAAGGCCAACAGTATTTCCACCATTTTCTCGCTCGATATTTACAGGAAATATTTTAAGAAAGATGCATCTGAAAAACAGCTTGTTTTTACCGGAAGGTTTGCGGTGGTAACGGCAATGATACTCGCCATGCTGGTGGCACCTGCTTTAAAAAACCTCGACCAGGCTTACCAGTTTATACAGGAATATGTTGGTTTTATTTCGCCCGGTGTGCTGGCCATTTTTCTGCTCGGCTTTTTCTGGAAACGTGCCAATGCCAATGCAGCAATAGCCGCAGCGCTGCTTACCATTCCGCTTTCAACGGTGCTAAAATTTCTTCCCGTTTGGACCAATGGAGCCTTTCCAGATTTTGCATTTCTCGACCGCATGAGTATTGTTTTTATAACATCGGTATTGCTGATGATCGTTATCAGCCTTGCAGACCCAGCTACAAAAAATAATCCTAAAGGCCTGGAGATTGATGTAAAATCGTTTCGCACTTCGCCCGGGTTTGTTGTGGGGTCTATAATTATTATCGGCATTCTCTCTGCCTTGTACACAGTGTTCTGGTAAGGATTTTCCTGAAATTTTTTTTGGGCCCGGCAAATCTTTTCATGGCATCGGCGGTTGCGTCGCACTCTTGTACGTTCGGAACTTTTATTGAGCTTTTATTGCAGCGAAGATTAGCGGGTAACATTGAAAACAGCAAGAAGATTTGTTTGTTAGCATTGCTAAGGTTCGTGTCTCCACGAACCTTTATCACGTTATGTTCCGATGCGTGGAGACACGCACCGGGGCATCTTTTATTTTATTTTGCGGACACGAACCAAAGGAGAGTAAGCCGACAACATCAGCGCAACTTTTATTATGGCAGAATAAAAAGAAAAAATCCCCGGCAGGACTACCAGAGATTTTTTTCAACCCTAAACATTAAAAAACCACCAGTATAAAAATAAACACTAACGCAATACAAATGCTTAGTTGTTTAAATTTTATTCTTAGAAATTGGGCTGGTATTAAGCCCC
>JBBRDW010000181.1:0-5603 GCA_038203525.1 Chitinophagales bacterium
GATATGAAACGCAGGCATGATATAGTGCTGGCACATGGCGGCAACTGTATTATGTTGAGCTTAAACTGGGTGGGTATTTCGGCCACAAAGTATATGAGCGATTTTTCCCAACTGCCGATCCATGGTCATAGAAATGGCTGGGGAATGTTTTACAGGCCTGAAGTAATGGGGATGACATTCCAGGTATATAAAAAAATATTTAGCCTGGCAGGCGTAGATCATTTACACACCAATGGACTGAGAAATAAGTTTTGTGAAAGCGATGAATCTGTATTGAGATCAATAGCAAGTTGCCAGGGTGAAGCAGGTGGTTCCTACCAGGTGATGCCGGTTGTGTCAAGTGGACAATGGGCCGACCAGGCGGCTGATACATTTAAGTTAGTAGGCAATACCAACCTGATGTATTTGTGCGGCGGCGGCATCACAGCGCATCCCGATGGCATGAAGGCGGGTGTAGAAAGTATCAAAATTGCCTGGAGCGAGGGCATGAAAGGAAATCAATTGGCAGACATTGCCGACACCTATCCCCAAATAAAAAAATCATTGGAGTTTTATGGAAAAAAGTAATCCGTCATTTTTAAAGCTGGCATACTATGGAGACGATTTTACCGGATCTACCGATGTAATGGAGTCATTGGCTTTAATGGGTATTCCAACTGTTTTATTTAGGGAGCCACCCACAGCGGATGCTATTAAAAAATTTGGTTTTAAGAATAAATTATTTGCCAACCAACAGCCGCAAGTTGCTGGTGTTGCAGGAGTCAGCAGGAGTTTTTCACCAGCGCAGTTACAAGATAATTTGCCAACTATATTTAAAAAAATAGCAGACTGGAACGCAGACTATTTTCACTATAAGATATGTTCCACTTTCGACTCTTCTCCGCAAACAGGCAGTATTGGATTGGCCATTGATATTGCGGCCAACTATTTTGAAAGCGGGTTTATTCCACTGCTGGTAGGGATGCCAAGGCTAAACCGTTTTGTAGTATTTGGTAATTTATTTGCAAGAGTTAATGGGGTCACTTACCGGTTAGACAGGCATCCCACCATGTCGAAACATCCAATAACACCTATGGATGAAAGTGATTTATTGGTGCATCTAAAAAAACAATCGCAAAGAAAAAGTGCTTTGATAAATGTACTGGAGCTTGATGGAAGTGAGCAGTCTTTATTTGACATCTTCAACAAGTTGATACATGAAGCAGATGGAAAAATCCTGCTTTTCGATACCTTAAGCGATCGTCATTTTAATACAATCGGAAATCTATTCAGCAAAATTAACAGCATTAAAAATCAACTCATCGTTGGTTCGTCTGCAGTAGAGCATGCCATTTTTCATCAAAAGGTTTCGGAAAATAAGCAGCCCATTTTAATTGAACCCGTTGGCAAGGCCGATAAAATGTTGGTGATGTCGGGCAGTTGTTCTCCTGTTACTGCAGGTCAAATTCAATTTGCAAAACAACAGGGCTTTCATACGTTGGCAATTGATCCACTGCAGCTGTTAAACGATTCCAATCGAAATGCTGAGGAAGAAAGAATTCAGGAAATGGCGGTTGAATTACTCGAAACGAAAGCGCCACTAATAATTTATTCTGCCTTGGGTCCCGATGATCCTTCTGTTGCAGCAGTAAAAAATATTTTAGGAGGGCAAGAACAATTACCCAATTTGTTAGGCAGTCTACTCGGCAGAATAGTTGAAATTATACACACGGAAAGAGTGATAGCTGTAGGCGGCGATACGTCCGGGAAAATTACTCAACAGTTACAAATATCTGCATTAGAATTTTTAATGCCTATTGCACCCGGGGCGCCGATGTGTTTATCTCATTCAGCGAAACCTGCAATGGATAATCTACAGGTTATTTTAAAAGGTGGACAAAACGGAGATGAAACATTTTTTGAAAAAGCATATTTAGGTATTACTCAAAATTGATCTTTAACAAGCAAAACAAAATAATCGATGAAAGTAGCGTTAGTAGGAGCAGGCGGCAAAATGGGATGCAGGCTGACAGATAATTTTCTTCTATCAAATAAATTTGAAGTCGCTTATGTTGAAATAAGTGATATCGGTAGAGAAAAATTGAAAGAAAGAGGCGTTGCCATTTCTGGGGATGAAGCAATAATAGATGCGGATGTTGTGATCCTTGCTGTTCCCGATGTTTTGATCGGCAAAGTTGCTACAGCATATGTAGATAAATTTAAGCCTGGGTGTATTGTTGTTACATTAGATCCTGCAGCTGCTGTGGGTGGTCATTTACCTGCAAGATCGGATATCACTTATTTTGTTGCACACCCAACGCATCCCTCTGTTTTTAATTGGGAAAGTGATGAAAGTAAGCACTTCGATTTTTTTGGAGGAATAGGAGCTAAGCAGGTAATCGTTTGTGCATTATTTCAGGGTCCCGAAGCGCATTATCAAATTGGAGAAGATTTGGCGAAAATATTTTATGCTCCCGTAAGTAAATCCCATAAAATTACTGCTGAAAATATGGCGATGCTTGAGCCTGGATTGGCGGAAACCTTCTTAGGTGCCGTAATGGTAACCATGCGGGAGGCATTGGATGAAGTGATTCGAAAAGGCGTACCAAGAGAAGCAGCCTATGATTTTTTTATGGGCCATATCAATATTGAATTAGCCCTTTGTTTCGATAAAATACCAGGCGGTGTATTTTCTGATGCCTGTTACAAAGCTATTCAAATCGGCAAGCCATTAATTTTTAAAGACGATTGGAAAAAAGTGTTAGAGCCGGCACACATCAAACATCAAATAAGTATTATGACGGATGCTGCTGTGCCAGTGGTTAAAGATTTTTAGTTTTCTTTATTCGTTAAATATAGCTTTTGAAATTCGGGTGGGGAATTGCCCGTATTTTTTTAAAAGAATTATAAAAGTTTGTTACACTATCAAGGCCACTTTCAAAACATACCTGCATAGTTTTTAGTTTGTTTTAAATTAGTAAGTTGCAGGTATGCCCTTCCCTGTGTGCCTGTTTAGAAACTGGGAGCTGGAAGCCGTTTTCTGGTAATACAGTTTGTAAATTTCCTGGAAATATGGAAGAAAAAGATCCATCGAAAAATTTATTCAACTTTTAAATAATCGGCAAGTTGCATCAAAGCCTGTTTCATTTCTGGCGCAAGACTGCATGTGCCGAATGGTATTACAGAAAGCACAAGTGAGTGACACAACAGGAGATGATAGTAGTAATGCAGATGAAAAAAACAAAACAAATAAAATGCAGATAAAATCAAAATAGCTCAGGTATGAAAAATTATTTCTAATTATTTGCCTGTTAGGTTGCTGTTGCCTCAAACTGCCAGAAGCTAGTACAGGCGGGACGTTTAAAGGTTTCTGAAAACCGGCATTATCTTTTAAAATTCAACGGCATACCATTTTTTGAGCCAGGCTTTTGAATTGTAATTAAACTTTAGTCGCAGCTTGCCCCGCAAAGGCGCATCTGCGTCAAGCTAAGCAATACATTTATTGACCCAACATTATTACTACTATTGAGCTTTCGTTGCGTCGCACTCTTGTACTTTTGGTTCCTTATGCGACTTTCAGAACTCAGCCGCTTATCTCTCTGCGACTTTCAGAACTCACTTGCTTTTTTCCTTGCCAATGAAAGCGAATGATTATTCGGCAACGCATTAATATTTAAAACTATTTACTAAATCCTTAATGCAAGACAACCTAAAACCATTGCTGGTAAAAACTTTCAGTGATCTTAAACAAAAATTAGCTTTTTTTTTGACGATGTTGGGCGCCTTTTGCCGATGTTGGTCGCCTGACCAACATCATTTCGCTTCAATAAAAGCCCAATAGAATTCCCAACCGTAAAAGAGTGCGACGCAAGCGAAGCCTCATAATAGTTATACTGTTTGGTACAAAATTTATATAGATATTTAGCAACTGAAATATTATTTATGAAATCAATAAAGTTGTTTTTATTTTTCTTTATTATTTGTACAACTGTAAATGCGCAATCAACAGAAAATTTACAGTTATGGAATGTTGCAAATGAAAATCTTGCAACACAGGATTGGCTTGTAAAGCCCGTTACCACTAAAGCGCAGGTATATAAAAGTGCAGATGGCAAAGACATTATTTTATATAACGGCTTACTTAAAAGAACATTTCGCATACAACCAAATGTTGCCTGTACCGATTATAAAAACATGAGTAATGGCCAGCAATTATTACGCGCCGTAAAGCCCGAGGCAAGGTTAACAATCAATGGTAAAGAATATAATGTGGGAGGCTTGTATGGGCAAAAAGAAAATGCTTACCTGTTAACGGAATGGGTGGACAATTTTACCTCAAATGAAAATGACTTTCAATTTCAATCTTACAACATAACAGATATTAAGCCTTTTTTAAACTGGCAATCACGTGCATGGACAAGCAATGCAAAACAACCAAAAGGTAAAACGCTTTCATTTATTTATACTTCAAACGTTGCTAAATTAAAAGGTTTCGTTATCAAGGTCAATTACGAATTATATGATGGTATACCTTTAATCGTGAAGTGGCTTTCTGTCGAAAATATGAGTGAGCAAACTGTTACGCTTGGCAAAACAGTAAATGAAATGCTTGCTTTTGTAGAAGAAGAAAGTGCTGTTGTTGGCACACCCGAACAAATGAAAAAGCAGCATGGCATTTATGTAGAAACCAACTATGCTTTCAACAATGCTATGCGTTACGATATCAGTGATCAAACAACACATTGGTTAACCGACAGCGTTTATACTTCGCAGGTAAATTATAATTATCAAACGCCTTGCTTACTGGAAGTGTATCCTGAAAAGGTTACCGGCATTGAGTTGCAGCCTGGCGAAACTTTTAAATCAGTGCGCACACATGAGCTACTTATGGATAGTTATGATCGTGAAAGACGTGGATTAGCGATTAGAAAAATGTACTCAACGGTTGCGCCATGGACAAACGCGAACCCCATCTTCATGCACTTGGTTAGTAAGAATGATGAGGAAGTAAAACAGGCAATTGATCAATGCGCAGCCACAGGTTACGAAGCTTTGATATTAAGCTTCGGTAGCCATTGCAATATGGAAGACAGCTCTGCAAAAAATATGGAGAAATGGAAACAGCTTGCAGCTTATGCGCACAGCAAACATATTTTGATTGGTGGCTATTCATTATTCAGTTCAAGAAAAATAAGTGATGAAGATGATGTGATAGATCCCGTAACAGGCAAGCCGGATGCAGCTGCTTTCTTTGGCCATGCACCCTGCATGGGAAGCAAATGGGGACTTGCATATATTAATGAACTGAAATATTTCATCACTAAAACAGGCTTCGATATTTTTGAAAATGATGGCCCATATCCCGGCGATGTGTGCGCATCAACAACACATCCGGGACATAAAGGTTTGGATGATTCGCAGTGGAAGCAAATGGAATTGCAGAAAGGATTGTATCATTGGTGCAGCGAAAATGGCGTGTATGTAAATGCGCCTGACTGGTATTTTCTGGATGGCACCAACAAGATCGCAATCGGTTATCGCGAAGTAAATTTTTCATTGTCCCGTGAGCAGCAAATGATTTTAAACCGTCAGAATATTTATGATGGTTTATGGGAGAAAACACC
>JBBRDW010000182.1:0-5592 GCA_038203525.1 Chitinophagales bacterium
CGGCGCTTTGGTGTTGATGTTTTCAAGTATCGTTTTTGCTTTGTTCAGCAACTCATCTGCGGCCACAACGTAATTTACCAAACCATATTGCAACGCCGTATTTGCATCGATCATATTGCCGCTCATGAGCATTTCTAATGCTCGGCCTTTACCGATCAACTGCGTTAAACGCTGCGTGCCGCCATAGCCGGGGATAAGGCCAAGGTTTACTTCGGGCTGACCAAATTTTGCCTGCTCACCCGCAATCCGGAAATGGCAGGCCATTGCCAGTTCGCAACCGCCGCCAAGCGCAAAACCATTTACCGCTGCTATGATTGGCTTTGGCGCATTTTCAATTTTATTAAACACATTTTGTTGTCCTGTTGCTGCGAGCTCTTTTCCCTGCGCTACATCCAATTCAAGAAACTGGCTAATGTCGGCACCCGCCACAAAACTCTTTGGTCCGGCACCGGTAATGATTGCCGATCTTATTTCATTATTGCTGATCACTTCATCAATTGCAGCACTCAATTCACTCATTACGGTTGAGTTAAGTGCGTTGAGTTTATCGGGGCGGTTAATAGTAATGGTGCAGATATTTTGCTCAACAGAAAAAAGTATAGTGCTGTACATATTTTAGAATATTTATTCAAAAGTAAAGATTCATTTCAAGCATTTTTATTTTTAAAAGGCCTTGAATTTTATTTGTAAAAGATTGAATTACTTGTTTGTAAATTCGGTTATGAATTTTCTAACGATTATCATTTATACCGGCACATTTGTTTTTGCAATAACAGGCGCATTAAAAGCAAGAACACACCATATGGATATTTTCGGTGCAACAGTGCTGGCCTTTGTAACAGCCTATGGCGGTGGAACCACCAGGGATTTGCTCATTGGCGTAAGACCGGTAAACTGGGTGAACGATTACATAGCACTCGCACTTGTTTTAAGCGCCGTAATAATTGTTTCAATGGTTAACAATAAAATGATCCGCTTTAAGAAGACCATATTTATCACCGATGCCATTGGCCTTGGCATGTTTACCGTTGCAGGCATTGAGGTTAGTTTGCTAAATGGCGTAAACGAATTATATGCGGTGGTGATGGGCGTTATATCCGCCACTTTCGGCGGATTAATTGCCGACATTTTAAGTAACACAGTTCCCGATTTGTTAAAGCGCGGCGAGCTATATGCTACTGCCTGTTTAATTGGCGGCACAATTTATATGCTGCTTTACAATGCGGGCATAAGCCAAAATGTAAACCTCGCAATATGCGTATTAATTATTGTGATAATCAGGATCGTTTCAAAATATAAAAGACTCAGTCTGCCGGAGATTTAGTGTAGAGAAAACGCAATTTTTTTGAACCCGGCTTTTGTAAAAGAATGTAGCATTCGTTGCGTCGCACCCTTGTACTGAGGGAATTCTATGGAGCCGTGCGTAGAAAAAGTACCATCAAAAACGCCTGTTCTCCTTAACCCATTCTTTAATGTATTCAGCAATTTCGCTCATGGTAGTGCCGGGCGCAAACAGTTTACCAACGCCCATTTCATTCAGCGTTTTCATATCATCTTCGGGAATAATGCCGCCGCCTGTAAGCAATACATCGTTCATTTCCTTTTCTTTCAGCAACTTAATTACTTTAGGGAAGACAGTCATGTGAGCCCCGCTGAGAATGCTGATGCCGATAGCATCTACATCTTCCTGCAATGCAGCATTTACCACCATTTCAGGGGTTTGACGCAGGCCGGTATAAATTACTTCCATGCCTGCATCGCGTAAAGCTGTGGCAATAACTTTAGCGCCGCGGTCGTGGCCGTCAAGCCCAACCTTGGCAACCAATACACGAACCGGCCTGTTTAATTCTCTGCTCATGCAAGCGTAATTTATTGTTTGTCAAAAGTAATATGAATTATGCGGAAAGTAACCGTTTAAGGTATAATGCTCTTGTCTTTGAAAGTACAATAAAGATATACTGTACAAGAGTGCGACGCAACAGTTGACGCTATGAAAATAAAATGCCCGGAACAAAAAAACTTATCTGGTAAATTTCTTTTTTAAACCGGCAACACCTTTTTCAATTATACTGTTTAAAGAATCGTTGCCGTTCTCGAATAAAATAAATTTCATTCCATTCTCCCTGAATAAAGGAATGTTGAGTGAATCTTTCACCGTCATTTTTTCAAACTGCTGGAATACGATATCATCTTTCCCAGGAATATTGTGACCAACAAAAAGCAGGTTATTTATATTATATTTTTCAGGCATCCAGAATAGAAAAGATGCATCATCGCTGTACACTTGTGGCAAACCCATTTCTGCGCCATAATAATTCAATGCACCCGCCGAATAATAACCGCGGCAATACACCAATGTTTTCTTTTGCTGCTCTTCCGGCAAAGTTTTATACACAGCCGCCGCCCTCGCCGTCATTTCTTTCCAGCCCATCATATCCGCGAAATCCTGTGGCAGTGGATGTTGCTGAAGGTCTTCCCATTTAAAAGAGCCAGTTTTGTTTAACCCGGTTGCTTCGTAATATTTAACCAACTGTTCCGGTGGAGCTATTGGCATTACTAAAGGCATTGCAAATAAACCGAAAGAAACTGCAAATAGAAGCATGGCATACCGCATAAATTTTAAACGGATGACTGTTACTTTTTCTAAATGAAACGCCCCAAAAGAAAATAATACCGGGTAAGCGCCAAGGGCATAATAATCTTTGCCATGCAATATGATGAGTAAAATAATAACACATAAATAAGCCCAGGCAAAAAATCGGTACGGCTTTCCTTTGTTGGTAAGCATGACAAAAAATAATCCTGCGATCCAAATAAAAACGCAGGGAAAATTCATCATAAACTGGCTTATGATAAAATCTGCCGGATTGATGAATTGAAGCTGTGTTTCCTGTAGTTCTTTCATGTGTGTTACCACAGGAAAAAGATGGTTATACTGCCATAGCATATTGGGCAGTATAAGGAGCAATGCAATTGCCGCTGCGAAATAAAGATGTTTGTTTAAAAATATTTTTCTGTGCGGTGTAAGCAGTAAACCAATTAAAATACTTGCTGCATAAAACGCAACAGAATATTTACTCATTATACCAAGGCCAATGCTGATGCTGAAAATATAGAGCCATTTATTTTTTTCGGTTTGTACGTAATTGAAGATGCTGTAGGCAATTGCTGTCCAGAAAAATACTTCCAGGAAATTTGGCTGAAATAAAAAGAAGAGACGCATATAACCATCCAGCATAAAAGGCAGCCAGCCGAGGATCAACGAAAAAGTTTTACCACCAAGCGATAAAATAATTTTGCCCACAAGTATAAAAGTAAAAGCGCCAAACAGCGAAGGCCATATTTTTATCCAGAACATACTACCGCCAAAAGCATTGGTAAGCCATGCGAATACAGATAACAACGGCGGCACTTCCATAAAACCCCATGCCATGTGATGGCCTTCGGCGAGGTATAAAAACTCATCCCGGTGCGGTTCGTAATAGCTGTTCTGCAAAAAAAATGGGACAATGAATTTTATTACAGCCAGTAAATACAAAAGCCTGTTGCTCTTTTGCATAATGTTTATTTGCAAGAAAGATACAACAGGCTTTTAAAAATGAAGATGAATTAATAAATTATTCGATAGTTTAAGTTACAGGTACTTTTTGTTTTCCTGCATAATATCGACCGACTAAAAATCCAATTAAAGGATTTATAATGCTTAAAACAATAAAAGCAATAAATAATTTTGTAGTAATAGCGTCATCCTTTTTTAATTCAATCAATCTGCGGATTGTAATTACAAACAATATAATTCCTGCTATTAAGCTTAATATTAGCACGATTTCGTTAGTCGACATAAGGGAGATTTATTTTGTGATGAATATTAATCATTCCGTAAGGCATGTGTTTTCCAAGTTCACACAATTCCCAAGTACAATCAAGCCACATGGCTGCATAACATGCACCTAACGTAGAAGCACATTCCAACGTTTCAAAGAAGCCAAGCCCATTACATTTTGAGGCAACACAATTATGCACAGTTCTTAAAGTACATTCATCTATATATGCAGGAAGTTGTGATCCGCCCCCACCCCCACCACTAATGCCGTAAGGAGATGTTTCACTTATCATAACACCATTGCTAAATTGCCATTGTTCAATTATTTGTCCATTGGCTGTAATTGTTTCAAAGCCTGTAAAAGTGCGGTTGCTAATTTGAGTAAGAACAGGCACACTGGCGTTTGTAGTCCAAATTTTTATCGTAAAGGTTCCATACAGGTAGTCATTAGCAGATACCCATTTTAAATCAACCCTTCTTTGCATGAGAGTTGTTGTATTACTTACACTTGTAAAGGTAAGATCAACACTATCTGATGCAGAACGACTTGTGAAATAGGTTCCAGCGGGAGCTGCAACTAAAGTAGTTGTAACATTTGATTGATCGGATGCAGATAACGGGTTTTGAGGTAAAGAAGTTGTCTTTGATTGCTCGCAGCTATTAATAAATATGAGAGAGATTATGGCGAACAATACTGAAGTGATTTTTTGCATATTATTTGGATTTAATAGTAAAGATACTCTTTTATAATCAGTACAAAATAATTTCTTGCATAATGTCAAATCATAAATGCAGTAATTGCAGCGTATGCTTTATCCGCGCAACTGTTTCTTCTTTTCCAATGATCCCGGCTATATCAAATACACCCGGCCCAAACTTGCCGCCCACCAGCATTATGCGGAATGGCGCCATCAGTTCACCCGGCTTTATTTGATGTGCTGCCGCCATTTCTTTTAATTCTTTTTCCAGTTCATCATGCTGCCAGAGTGTGGTAAGTTTATATGCACGGATCAACTCAAGAAAAAATTGATTTTTCTTTTCATCCCATTTTGGTTTTATAGAAGTGGTATCAATATTTTCAGGCAGTTTAAAAAAGAAAGAAGCCTGCTGCACAAAATCTGTAAGCAATATGCAGCGATCTTTTACAAGTTCTAAAACTTTTTCAAATTTTGCTTCATCATCAATCACAATTCCCTTTTCTTCAAAAATCTGTTTAACCTGTAACTGAAAACTGGAAACTGGTAACTTCTTTATCCATTCATGGTTGAACCACTTCGCTTTTTCGTAATCAAATTTTGCTCCACCCTTGTGCACACGATCCATAGAAAATTTTTCTACCAACTCATCCATTGAATAAATTTCCTGTTCGGTTCCATCGTTCCAGCCAAGTACTGCCAGCATGTTTATAAATGCTTCAGGTAAAAAACCTTTTTCCCGAAAGCCTTGTGTGGCCTCTTTTGTACGCGGGTCTGTCCAGTTCATGGCAAACACAGGAAAGCCCAATCTTTCACCATCACGTTTACTTAGTTTTCCGTTGCCATCGGGTTTTAAAATCAATGGCAGGTGCGCCCATTGGGGCATGTTTTCCAAACCAAATAAATACTTCCATAGTAATACATGCACAGGGGCACTTGGCAGCCATTCTTCGCCACGGAAGGCATGCGTTATTTTCATTAAGTAATCATCAACTACCACCGCTAAATGATAAGTGGGCATGCCATCCGCTTTTAGTAAAACCTTATCGTCTGTTTGCGAAGAATTGAAATGTA
>JBBRDW010000183.1:0-5544 GCA_038203525.1 Chitinophagales bacterium
GGAAGATGCTGACACCTGTGCAAAAAATTTTGCACAATCGCCGCTTAATAAAAAAATACATTTGCATATTGGTAATGCGCTGGACATTATACCCGCATTGCCTTACAAATGGGATATTGTGTTTATAGACGCCGACAAGCCCAGCTACATTACCTACTACAACTTGGTGGTGCCGCGTTTAAGCGAAAACGGAATAATTATTGCCGACAATGTGTTGTTTCATGGCCAGGTTCTCGATAAAGATTTAAAGGGCAAAAACGCAAAAGCAATTGATGCATTTAATAAACATGTAGCATCAGATACAAGAACAGAACAGGTAATGCTCACCGTAAGGGATGGGCTTTTACTCGTACAAAAAAAGCATTCATGAAAAAAATAATTTTCACATTTTTTATAATTACGATATTTTCAAACTTTGCAGTTGCGCAAAATAACGGAACAACGCAACAGTATATAAATACCTACAGGCAACTGGCTATAAATGAAGAAATACGTACCGGTGTACCTGCCGCCATTACATTAGCGCAGGGAATACTGGAATCGCAAAGCGGCTTAAGCAAACTCTCCACCGAAGCCAACAATCACTTTGGTATAAAATGTAAAATTGAATGGACCGGCGATACCTATAACTACGATGATGATCTTAAACAGGAATGTTTCCGTAGTTACTCATCGGCAGAAGACTCCTACCGTGACCATTCTGACTTTTTAAAGAACCGCCCCAATTACGCCAGCCTTTTTAAAATAGATCCGGAAAATTGTGAAGCCTGGGCATACGGCTTAAAGAAAGCAGGTTATGCCACCAATCCTGCCTACGCCCGAATGTTGCTTAAAGTAATTAATGACTATGATTTGCAGCAATACACGTTAACTGCACTGCAACATATAAAAAATGGTACAAGGGAAGATATTGCAGAAAATAACAATACGCTGGTACAAAATACGTTAGCAGCAATTATTCCGGAACCTCCAAAAGCTGTAAAAGCAGAACCGGAAAATACACCACCGATCCTCGTTGAAAAAGTGTATGAAAGTGGTAACTACCCTCCCGGCGTATTCTCTATAAACCAGGCTAAGGTAATTTTTGCAACCGCCGGCACCTCCTTATTTGCCCTGGCCAATAATAATAGTATTAATTACTCAAAACTACTCGAATTCAACAGTCTGGATAAGACCGATATACTCCAACAGGATCAGCTCATCTTCCTGGAAAAGAAACCAAAAAAAAGCAATACCAGGGATTACCATATTGTTGAACAAAAAGAAACCATAGAATACATTGCCCAAACAGAAGGCGTACAACTGGAAAGCCTTTACGAGTATAATAAAATGCAGAAAGGGCTTCAGCCCGCAACAGGCGAAAAAGTTTACCTAAAGCCCGGCACATTTTCTTATTATCCAAAACTGGTAAGGTACAATACAAAGTAAGCGCTACTTTTAAATAAAATCTTTCTACATGTCTGCAATAAAGATTCATGACAAATACTTTGTGCCCTTTCTTTCTGAAGAGGAAATACAACAAAAAATATTACAGCTTACCGCCACGCTCGATAAAGAATATGCTGATAAAAAACCACTTTTTATCTCAATTCTGAATGGCTCGTTTATGTTTGCCGCAGATATATTTAAGCACCTAACTATAGCTGCCGAAGTATGTTTTATAAAACTCGCCTCGTACAAGGGAACAAAATCCACAGGCCAGGTTGTTACAGCAATCGGTCTCGATATGGATATCACCGGCCGCCACATTATCATTATTGAAGATATTATTGATACCGGTAAAACCTTTAACCATTTTCTTCCGCAGATTTACAACCAGCAGCCAGCTTCCTTAAAAATCGCAGTGCTTTTACACAAGCCCGCTGCTACTATTTATCCCGTGCAAATAGATTATTGCTGCTTTACCATCCCCGATAAATTCGTTGTAGGTTACGGTCTCGATTACGATGGCCTCGGCCGTAACATTGCCTCCATTTATCAGTTGCAGTAACCCAGTCAAATTATTTTTTGTACCAAGCTTTCAGTCATCATGGCATCGTCTGTTGTGTCACTCACTTGTACCTTCGGTAATTTTATTGAGCAACGACCGTGTAACAGTTTATTCCTGCGTTACAATAAAAGTGATCGACTGCTTTTGCCGGTAAGTTACATTTCTGCCGTTTTGCAAAGCGGGTATCCATTGCTTACTTTTTCTAATCACTTTCATAGCTTCTTCCGCAGTACCAAAACCCGGATCATTCAAAGCAACAACATCGGAAATAGCACCATCTTTATCAACAGTAAATGCAACTACAACAGAATAAGTGCCGGCAGGTGCACCATTATCTATCGGAACTTCGGTATTTAATGCATGTTCCAGGTATTTCTTCCAGCCCATTAATCCCCCCGGAAATTTTGCTTCAGATTCAATAATGTAAATGTCTTTAGATTCCTGTATTTTTAAAGGAATCTCTGCCTGCCCTGTTGAGTTTTCAGCTGGTGCCGCAGTAACTACAGGTGCGGTTCCATCTTTATTTACGGTAGATATTATTGCGTCATTTGCATCATCATTTGGCCTAACTTCTGTTTTATCAACCAATATGTCCTGTAGTATTATTGGCGGTGTAATTTTAACGGTTTTTACTTCTGTTTTTTGAGGTTTGGGTTGTTCAGGTATAATTTCCTTTTTAGGCGGCGGAGTAACATCCACCAGGGAAACATCGATCAAGTCCATTGGTGCAGTTAATTTTTTATCCCCTGAATTTGCCAGCAATATGCCTGTAACAAACAAAAAACAAATACCACCCGTAACCATAAGTGATTGCTTTATGCGTCCGTTATAATTACTGCGCAATTCATAAGCACCATAAGATTTGTTTCTGCCTTCGAACACAATATCGAGCAGGTTACTCTCCAGAATTTTGTTAGCTTCCATAGTTGTAATTTTTTAATAAGACATGGAAACCTTCCAAATTCCATAAAAATAAAGTTGTATGGAAAAATGCAAAAATTGAATCTCCGAGTCACAGCCTAAAAGCAAGTCAAATCCTAACATTTGCTTATATATCGCTGCCAATTAACAGAAATGTCCTTTGGATTTGCTAATTACTACAATGGCCATACAAGAGTATCACCGTGGCCAGAAGTATCGCCCCAACCCTCTTACACATCCAGACTAAAAAAATACTTTTACAAAACTCAACATCCTGTTAACAATTAGTTCATCTTACATTTGCAGCTAAACAAATTTTCATGCAGTTACGTTCCATTGATGTAGTTGAGGATATAAGTCCGGAAGATTTTAAGAAAAATTATTTCGTTCCTCAACTGCCGCTTATTATAAAGGGCATGGCAAAACAATGGCCTGCTTACACTAAATGGAACTGGGATTATTTTAAAGAGATTGTAGGCGATAAAAAAGTGGGCATTTACAACAATGTAAAAAGCGACGCCTATACCCCAATTAACAAAGCAGACGACTACACCACTTTTGGCCAATATATTGACATGATAAGCCATGGGCCAGCGGCCTGGCGTATTTTTCTTTTCAATATTTTCAATCATGCGCCGCAGCTAACACACGATTTTACCTGGCCCGACCACCTTGCCAAAGGCTTTGTAAAAAGAGTGCCTATGCTGTTTACGGGCGGTAAAAGCTCCATAACACACCTGCATTTCGACATTGACCTCAGCCATATTTTTCATACCCAGTTTATTGGCCGTAAACGCGTATTGCTGTTCCCTTTTAAAGAACAATATAAATTATACCGCAAACCTTTTGAAGTGCTTAGCGTTGCCGATTTCACTCATTACTACGATGCAGAAAACAGCAAGCTTGATTTACAACAGTTTCCCGCAGTACAGTTTGCAAACGGGTACGATGTAATTCTCGAGCATGGCGATACCTTATTTATGCCAGGCGGTTACTGGCATCACATGGAATATTTAGACAGTGGCTTTGCCCTTAGTATGCGGGCCTTAAACAGCAGCCTGGGCGGCAAGCTAAAAGGCGTTTGGAACCTGGCCGGTATGCGGACCATTGACACTATCATGAAAAAAACGGCACCGGGTAAATGGTACGGCTGGAAAGAAAAAAAGTTACTGGAATCTGCAGCCAAAGAAATAAGTGAACAATAATTTTTTTGTACCGGGCATTTATTTGCCAGCGCATCTTTACATGCGTTGCTCTCCTGTAATGTAAAAAATTATTGGGTAGTTTATCGGGTTTTTGTGTATTAGAAGTCTTAATAATAATTCTTATCGCAGCAACCCACCAGCCCACAAAACTGCATAATAAGCTTTCTGATATTTTATCCTCAGCTCAATTAATTTTTGGGCGGTTTCTATTAGTTTATTTTCACGGGTGTTTACCATAAACAAAGAGCTTTCGCCATTCCTGAATTTAAGCTCTTCCTGCCTTAGTAATGAACCATAATTATTGTAAGCACTTTGTGCAAGGTGTAATTGATTTTGCAATTGTGTAGCCTGGTTATAATAAGAACGTATTTTATTTTCCACTTCCCAGCGCTTGGCAGTAAGCGCATAATTTGTTTCCTCAATTTTCAGTTTTGATGCCCTGTAATCGCCACGCCCTTCCCGCAGAAAAAGAGGCAGTTTAAAATCAATACCCCACTTATAATTGTTCTGTATAAATGCAGCATCTACACCTTTTAAAACATTATAATCTTTGTTTAGCAAATTGGCTTTGGCATTAAGTACCGGCAGTAAACTTTGAAATTTTAATTTGCGCTCCACTTCCAATGCATCCAGCTTATAATTATAATTACGCAATGTCGGGTTTTCTACAGCCGCCTGCGTAACAATCTGCTCTAATGGTTGTGGCGCTAAGCTTACAGCAAATTGCACCGTATCTGGCACATACTGTTTAGGCAATTGGTATGCGCTATCATTATCCTGCCATAAATAATTAGAAAGTTCCAACGTTGCATCGTTTATTTTCATCAGTGCATCTGCCTGTAGTATTTCAAAATTCTGTATTTGTGTAAAAGCTTCCAGCGTATCCATTGCAGCACGGTCGCCGTTTCTATAAGCAATATTTACCAGCCTGAAACGCTCACTGCTTAACTGCAGATATTTTGTATAAACAGCATACAACTCGTAACTTCCTGCCCATTGCCAGTAAGCGTTGTATGCATCAAATAAAAGATTGTTTATTACCTGCAAACGCTCCTGCTCACTTTGATTACTGAAAATTTTAGCCTGTTGCAAAGCTGCCCGGCGTTTATCCATTAAAAGTCCTTTTGCCAAAGGAACTTCGATACCCAGGTAGCTGGTATTACCGCTGGTAGTTTCGGAGTTTAGATATTGCCCGCCATTGCTTTCAAGACCCGCTTTTATATCTACACCAAATGTGGTAGGGATTTTTAATTCGGGATTGGTATAAAAATAATAATTCTTTCCATCGAAGGTTTTATGTGATGCATCGAGTGTAAGGGCAGGATCGAAACCACCACGCGATGCAAGTAGTTGAGCCGCCGCTTTTTCTACCAGTATGTTCGCTTGTTTTGCAACGGGGTGATATGTTTTTACCTGCTGCATAAATGC
>JBBRDW010000184.1:0-5511 GCA_038203525.1 Chitinophagales bacterium
CACACAATGTCCAAATCTCCGTCATTGTCCAAATCAGCATAAATACCGCCGTATGATATCGATGGATAGTAAATGCCCCAGTCATCCCGGGTATCCGTAAACGTTAAATCCCCATTATTGCGGAATATGAAATTGGGATGGCTAAGCGTGTAGGCTTTAATGTCTTTTCTTAAATTGTAGTACAGATTGCTGTCATTAATACGAACGGCTCGTTTAAGCTTAAAATAGTTTGCGTCTTCATCCATATTAAAGTCCCTTGGGTATCCGTTAGAAACGAAAAGATCTTTAAACCCATCGTTGTCAAAATCTGCAAAACAGTTACCCCAGCTCCAGTCTGTAGTAGCAACGCCGGCAGTCCTTGAAATCTCGCTAAATGTACCGTCGCCGTTATTTAACTGTAAAGAATTACTGCGATTCTGATAACCGTATCCTGCATTAATAAGCGTTTTTAATCTTTCTACCGGGCTGGTTTGCTGAAATGTTTTGTAGGAATAGTTTTCTTCCATATCCATATCCGTAACCATGATGTCCGGGAAGCCATCATTATTAAAATCTGCTATGTCGCTGCCCATCGCGTTAATACTGGTCTTCTTTAAAACCTTTAAAGATTCATCTCTAAATTTTCCGTGACCATCATTTATGTATACAAAATCGTACATGGCAAAATCGTTGGCTACATACACATCCAGAAAACCGTCATTATTAAGGTCGCCCACAGTTACGCTCAAACTGTACCCGTGGTTATCAATACCCACAGCCGCATGTTTTTCCGTAAAGGTACCATCGCCATTATTTACGTAAAAACGGTTACTGGCATTCTTATGCTGTTCTATTTTTTGAAAGGCTTTTTGCGTATTCCTTTCGGTAAAATCTGTGGGGTGGGTAGTAAGATACATATCCAGGTCGCCATCATTATCATAGTCGAAAAAGTTAGCCATGGTGGAATAAGTGTTATTTTCCAGACCACTTCCAGCGGATTTATCTGTAAATGTTAGATCCCCATTATTGATGAACAGGCGGTTCTTTCTTTTGGTTGAATCCGGTGAATTACCCAGGCATTCATAAATATCCAGGTCGCCATCGCCATCTATATCGACCATGGTTGAACTCATCGTCCATTCGCCCGGTAATTTATTGAGACCTGACTTCGCAGTAATATCTTCAAACTGAAGGTTGCCCTTATTTAAATAAAGTTTATTAGGCGATACGTTCCCTATAAAATAAAGATCAGGCAAGCCATCACCATTTATGTCGCCAATATTTACGCCACTTCCCTGAAATTCATATAAGAATCGAAAATCATTAATCTGAAAATTATCCCTCAGATCATTCATAAAATGAATACCTGTTGATTTGCCTGTAAGAATATCGAAACGCTTGCCAGAATTACCGTCTAAAGCCACTTCCCTTTTCGGGTCGATTATAGCCGTTTGCCTGGTGCCCATTACTTTGTCTCCAGAAGAATTACTACAGGAAAAGTTAAGAACTGCTGCAGAAAGGGTAATAAACAGAAGGATAAGATTTGCAAATTTCATGTGTTGTTTAGATTAGATTATGATGAAAACAAGCTTGCAAAATAGATTTTTTTTTTAATTCTCCTACTATTTGAATACGATATTATTATTAAAATTCATCAGCCACACTTATCTTGAGACATTATAAGCGTTTATGCTTTATAGATTTTTTGAAAAAAATAACCTCAAATAACTTTAGAAAAGTTGGTAATACCTTTTTTTTATCACGTCTGAAATAAGGTATAAAATATTTCAACATTATTTAAAACCTTCTTCTGTAATATTCACCTGTTCATTTTTTATTTACTATTTTTTTACCGGGCATTCTTTCCGCTTCTAATCTTTGTTGCGTCGCACTCTTGTACTGATGTACCGTTATTCTGCAAAAAATCAAACATCTTTTGTTTAGTAAAAGCACTACAAAAAATAGAAAGTGATACGTAGTTATTGACGATATATAATTTGAAAGTACAAGAGTGCGACGCAAGAAGTGATGCCCAAAGTTTAAATGCCAGGCAAATAAAACCGGAAAAAATGACTCATTGCAGGATATACTGTTGCACCTATAATTTTATTTTGCACTATGAAAAAAAAAAATAATTTTACCGCTCATTAAAATGCTTACCTATAATTTACGCTTAAAATAAAAACCAACATGAAAATGAAAAACTTTATTGCTTTTTGCCTGGCAATTTCTATGCTTTGGTTGCCATCCTGCAACCCCGGAAGTGAAAAAACCGATAATCCGCTGTACAATATCAAATCGCAGTCGTCCAGTGAGCAGGATGCGAAATTTATTGTTGAATGGTGGAAAGCGCTCTCAAATTTTGTTAAGAGTGAGCGTCTCAGCCCCCCGGATGTATCCCGTATGTTCGCGTATATTGGAACTGCCATTTACGAATCACAGATTTGCGGGTCGAAGGAATATACAACCCTTGAAGGCCAGTTAAATGGCTTAAAAGATTTGCCAAGACCAAATAAAGATTCAGTTTACGACTGGACGACCGTAACCACCACTACCATATTCTATATTCAGGACGCCATGGTATCACGCTACCTTACTGCCGGTATGAAAGCCATGAACGTTTTATACGACGGTCAAATTATTGAGAGAGCTAAGACCATTTCACCTGATGTAATGGACAGATCGAAAAAGTATGGACGCGAAATCGCTGATGCAATTGTAGAGTGGAGCAGTGAAGATGGTTATGACAAAACCCGTTATGAGTTTTATAAAGCACCATCCCGTGAAGGCCATCCTGAACTGTGGGAGCCTGTTGATTTTAATCAGGTGCCGCTTGAACCATTTTGGGGAACACACCGCACATTTGCTATTAAAGATGGCAGCCAGTTTGATATTAACCTTAAATTTAAATATAGCGAGGATTCAACTTCTGAATTGTGGAAACAGGCAAAAGAAGTTTACAATACAGATAAAAATCTTACAGAAGAACAGCGGAATGTTGCACTTTACTGGGCAGATGATGCGGGTGAAACATTTACACCACCCGGCCATTGGATAAATATTATCAGCGGATTTGTTCAATCAGAAAATATGCCTTTAGACAAAGCCTCAGAAATTTATGCATTATCAGCGATCGCAATGGCTGACGCCTGTATTACGGTTTGGCATACAAAATACAGAGTCGATTTTGTAAGGCCCAAAACTTACATTAACGAACATATGGAAAAGGGCTGGGAGCCTTATGTAGAAACACCTCCGTTTTGCGGCTATACATCGGGGCATTCCGGTTTTTCAGGTTCGGCTTCTACCATTCTTACTACCCTTATCGGCGATAAGCCATTTATTGACAGTGCAAACGTGATTATTGGATTAATACCAAAAAAATTCAATTCATTTAAAGACGCAGCAGATGAAGCTTCCAACTCCAGAATGTATGGAGGCATACATTTCAGGTGCGATATAGAGGATGGTCTTGTACAAGGTAGAGAGGTGGGGGATTATATTTTAAAAGAGATAAAGACCCACCCCACACGTCAAAATACAGAAGCAGCAACAGTAGCAAAGAAATAAGAAAACAGGTAAACTAAAATCAACTTCAAAAATTAATAATGCATTTTATGAAGAAAATCTTCAAACTAACATTGCTCGTTTCGTTGGTAGCAATGGCATCTGTTTCTAAAAGCCAGGTGGTAATGTCAGAATTTCTTTCTGTTAACCACGAAGGCATGGCCGCCAATTCAAAATGTAATAACGGCAAGCCACTATATTACAAATTTCAGTACGACAGCACAAATAACTTACGTATTTATTATACCCTCTACCTGTACAAGGATGCAGCAAAAACGGAAACAATTTTACAGTTACCTGTACTTATGCGCAATTTGATATACACCTATTATCTCGATATTAATGTAGTTGCAAAAGGTGCAATTTCAAAAGTTGTTGCCTTGATATACAAAAAAGACCTTCGTTGGAGCCGCCTTAAATTTAGTGCCACGGAAGAATGCAGCCGTATTTACCCACCTGTTTATGATCGCCTGAACAATGTAGATAATTTTGAAACTTTACTTCAAAATACCATAATGCAATTAGATAAAAACGTTGATTTCAATTGCTATGCCGGAACAACGACCAAAAAATAAGTTCACTGCACTTAAAATAAGAATGGCTTCCCCAAAACAGGAAGCCATTCTTATTTTCTACACGAAATACTCAAAGTATTTTTTTGGGCCAGGCATATGCAGGTAGTGGCATCGTTCCTTGCGTCGCACTCTTGTACGTCCGGATTTTATACCCAGCTTTTACCTAAGCGTAATCCGCTTTCAAAACTTTAATAGTTACCAATAACTGTCCTGTATGCCGCATTGTATGTTCCGCTGCATGAAACATTAACCCCATCACCGTAGAAGGTAATTGCTTGCGCCCCACACCTCTAAATTCTGTCAAATTTTTTTCATCGGTTTGGCTAAGTTGTTTCAATGCTTCATCAACTTTCCTGTTAAAATTATTCAATAATTTTTCTACAGTAATTTCATCAGTCTCTTTTCCTTCAGCAGATAAAAAAGCTAATTGTGCTGCTGTTAACTGCTCACTCTTTGCATAAGTAAATAACCTGTCAAGCACACCACATAAATGCAGCAGGTGAAATCCAGGCGAAGCAAGCCCCACAGGCTTTTGCCATAACAAAGCATCAGGAAAATCATGCATCATTTCATCCACTTCATCACGTGCCTGCAAAAGCGCATGAGCAACAGGCTGTAGCAATGCCGGAATATTTTCTACTGGCCCACGCATCCAGTATTCAGGTTGTTTTATTGGTGTCATAAGTAAATGAAGATAGGTAGATTAACAATGCGTTTTATTACTATCAATTTGTGCAGGTGTTGGTTGCGGCCAACATCATTCCGCTTCAATCTGCGCTTAAATAAAAGCTCATGCATATTCCAACCGTACAAGAGTGCGACGCAAGAAAAGATTCATAGTCTTACTGCTGCCCGGCTCAAAATAATTCTACACCACATACTCATCCGCAATAGAAATGGCATCGCTGATGATGGCCAAACCTTCATCAATCTGCGCTTCGGTAACAGTTAATGGTGGGGCGGTAAAAATATAATTCCAGCGAACAAAAGTGTACATGCCAAGTTCTTTTAAACGCGCTGCAACTTTATTCATAATCGCCATTTCATTTGGCTTTGCATTGAACGGCGCCATGGGTTCTTTGGTGGTTCGGTTCTTTACCAATTCAATACAACCGAGCAAACCGGTATTGCGAAAATCGCCGATTGATGGATGCTTTTGTTTAAGTAATTCCACCTGTTGTTCCATGTATGCGCCCATCGCTGCGGCGTTCTCAATCAGGTTATCTTCTTCATAAATATTCACAACGGCCAGGCCGGCGGCAAGTGCTGTTGCATGCGCCGAATAAGTGAGGCCAAGCATGAGCACATTGTCATCATATTTTTGTGCAATGGTGTCACTAACAATCAATGCGCCAAGCGGAAGATAACCACTCGTAATTCCCTTTGCAAT
>JBBRDW010000185.1:0-5383 GCA_038203525.1 Chitinophagales bacterium
AACAGTTTGCAAATGACCTGGAATTTGAAATTATCAAACAACTCATCATTTTATGTGGTGGAAATCCTGAGCGTCTAAATGAAATTTTATTGTGTAACTCCTCATAATTATCTTCCGAACACCTGTGGTCGCCTGACCAACTTCAACCGCTTTAATCTTCGCTGCGATAAAGGCTCAATATATAATCCAACCGTAAAAGAGTCCGCCTGAGGCGGAAGTAAAGCAGCACAATGATCAATAGTTCAGCTGCCGTTCATCAGCCTTTCAAAAAAAGATTTTTTGTTTAGTTTACTTTTTCCAATTGAGTAGATAATAAAATTTGGAGGATTGAATTAATATTTAGACATTTGTCTAAATATACAAACAACTAAATACAGTGAATATACTTTTTAAAGCACTGAACGATGCCACCCGGCGGGAAATATTAGAGATATTAAAAACCGGCGATCTAACAGCAGGGGAAATTGCCGACCGGTTTAATATATCCAAGCCAAGTATTTCGCATCACCTGGATTTGCTGCGCCAGGCGGGCCTTGTAGAATCAACCAAAGAAGGGCAGTTTATTTATTACACGCTCAATACAACTGTAATGGATGAGATCGCAAAATGGTTTGTTCAGTTTTCAATAAAAAAGAAAAAATAATTATCACTTTAAAGCAACATTTATGAAACAGAGATCATGGATTGAAAAAATTGCAGCACTGGCAATCATCTTAATGCCGGTTATTTACCTCGCTTATGTTTTTAAAGACGCACCGGCTACGGTGCCCATCCACTTTGGCTTAGATGGAAAAGCCGATGGTTTTGGAGATAAAAGCAGCCTTTGGACATTGGTCATCATAATGGCGGTAACATCTATTGGAGTTTACCTGCTCCTTAATAATTTACCAAAAATTGACCCGAAGAAAACAGCTAAACTTTCGCAGGACATGTTTAAAAAAATGAGTCTTGCAGTCGTTATATTTTTAGCCGCCCTAAGTATCATTATAACTGATGCGGCTATCAACGGAACTTTTATGCTCAACAAATTCCTGTTTCCGCTTATCTCTTTATTCCTTGCTTACTTCGGCAACATCATGATAAGCCTGAAACCTAACTATTTCGCCGGCATACGTGTACCCTGGACATTGGAAAGCGAAGACAACTGGAAGGCAACACACCGCATGGCCGGCAAACTGTGGTTTATTGGTGGTATTGTACTTGCCGTTCTCACCCTAATTGTTCCAACAGAAGCTGCTAATATTTTCTTTATTATTGGTATTGCTATACTGGCAATTGCTCCCATCATTTATTCCTTTAACTACTTCAAAAAAAATTCTAAAAAACAATCAGTATGAAAAAGATTTGGTTTCTGCTTGGCAGTTTATTATTTTCTGTAATTCTTTCAGCACAGGACATAAAAGGAAACTGGCAAGGTACCCTTGATGCAAATGGACAGAAATTAAGGATCATCTTTCATCTAAAAAAAGATGACAACCAATATTCGGCCAGCTTCGACAGTCCCGACCAGGCGGCAATGAATTTACCCTGTGAAGAAGTTGCATTTACCGCAGACAGTATAATTATTGCAATAAAAGTGCTGGCAGGAGATTATCGGGGCAAGTGGAATGGCAGTGACGAAATTACCGGTGTTCTTTCCCAACGTAATTACCAGCTTCCACTCACATTAAGCCGAATGGCCGGTGGTGATCTTGTAGTAAAACCGCAAACACCAAAGCCTCCATTTAATTACCTAACTGAAGATGTAGAATACGACAATACCGTGCAGCAGGTTCATCTCGGTGCAACGCTAACAAAACCTAAGGGGGACGGCAAATTCCCCGTTGCTGTTATGATAACAGGCAGCGGCCAGCAGGATCGTGATGAAAGTATTGGTATGCACAAACCATTTGCAGTTATTGCAGATTATTTAACCAAACAAGGAATTGCAGTATTAAGGGTTGACGACAGGGGCGTTGGAAAAAGTACCGGTGATTTTAAAAATGCCTCGTCTGCGGATTTTGCGACGGATGTACTGGCAGGTATTAGTTATTTAAAAACAAGAAGTGATATTGATGTAAACAAAATTGGATTGATCGGCCATAGCGAAGGCGGCATAATTGCGCCTTATGTTGCAGCAAGAAGTAAAGATGTAGCATTTATTATAACGCTTGCCGGGCCTATAGTTGGTGGCCAATCGCTCAATGATTATCAAAATACACTATCACTTACAGAACAGCATGTAGGCAAAGCTGATATAGATGCGTTCCTGCTCCTTCATCATGCATTGGTTGCTGCGGCAATAAATATTGAAAATGATTCACTGTATAAGGCGGCAATAGAAACCAGTTTTATAAAATGGAAGCAGCAACAATCTGCTGCAACACTACAAACATTAATACACGGCGATGATACAGCAGTAGTGGATGGTCTTCAGAAAAACTATGCTGCTTTTCGTACACCATGGTGGCGGTTTATAATGACGTACGATCCGGTTAAGGATGTGGAACGTTTGAGTTGTGCAGTTTTTGCATTAAACGGCGAAAAAGATGCGCAGGTAGAAAGTGCCCCTAATCTTACAGCTTTTAAAGAAGCATTGAAAAAAAGTAAATGCAAAAAATTTGAAATTTACGAAGTGGCGGGCGTTAACCACCTGTTTCAGCACTGCAAAGAATGCGGAAGCATACAGGAATATTTAGCTCTCGATGAAACCTTTGATAAACCAACTTTAGCAATGATGGCAAAGTGGATAAACGAAACCGTGAATAAATAAAATGCCCTGCCAAAATCATTCGCTCAACTGACATCAACCGCTTCAATCTTCGCTGCGGTAAAAGCTCAATATATGATATAGACGTAAAAGAGTGCGACGCAAGGAACGGCGATTAAAGTAGTAGAGCTGGGTAAAAAAATATTCAGCCGCTTCTTTTTGAATAGTGAAATGCAAAAGTTTTCAACATAATTTCCACCCCAATATTAATTTAATGTTACCATTCCTGCGCCGCTTCCTATTACTGATTTGCGGTGGTAGCTTTATACAAAAGCTCTATTTATGGAATACATTTTACGCAGTAACGAAATATTTCCGGAGGGTGGCAGAAGGCGACTGATGGTTAATTTGTGGAAGCAGGACAGAAATGTATTTTCAATGGATTATGATGTGCTTTTGCATACAGCCCGCCTGGAAAGTAATGGCACAAGACGTCTTTTTATGGTTTATGATGAAGGTAAACGGCATCCTAAAACCGTTTTTAAAAATGAGTATGGTTTTGACGCCGGCTATATAGATCCGGCTTTGGCAGAGGACGGACTGGGAACAATTGTGCTGCTCGAAAAGTCGTATTTTTTTAACCTCGATTCTGCGCAGTCAGGCAGATTGTCTGTATATAAAAATGCCGCAGAACAGCCAGCAATTAGTTTTGCAGTTGATGTTGCTTCTGTAGGTACTATTGCTACAAAGGCTGACAACCAACTGCCCGCGGATTATTTTAATTGTCTCTTGTTTGGAGTTTGCTGGTACTTACAGTTGCCCGCAAAATCGTTTGACCTGATTAACACGGGAGTACTTAAGCAGGAAGGCCAGATGATGAGAATGTAATTTTGCCCCTCAAATAAATTAAATACAAAGCCGGCACATTTACACGTACCGGCTTTTTTGCAGCAGGGTTACCTTACTAAGATTTTGGTTCTTCTTTTACTTCGTCTTTGCCGTCAAAGGAACTGGTGATTTTCCCCCAAAGGTTTTTAGCACCTTCAGAAATTTCGTCTAATTTTTCTGCAGCTACTTCTTTCAGGTCATCGGCCTTGTCTTTGGCTTCTTCCCAAATTTCTTCGGCTTTTTCTTTTGCTGATTCTAATGCTTCTTCTGCTTTGTCCTTTGCTGTTTCAAGCATGTCGCCGGCCTTGTCTTTCCAGTCCTGCACTTCTTCCGGTTGTGGTGTTGTTGTTTCGTCTGACATCGTTATTTTTTTTGTATTAAAAATTAATTAGCACCTAAAGCTAATCTATTAGTCCAGATTGTCACAAACAGTTACCAGAATTAATAAAATATTGATTTAAAGAGCCGGGCAATCGGAAAAATTATTAGCAAACAATTTTTTTTACGCTGATACAAATTGTTTTTACAGAGGTTACCGCAAGTTTTAAAACACATTTTTAACCATCAGGAAAACAAATGTAATTACCCCAATGGTTGTTACCAGCCATGCCCAGAAATGTCTGCTTATATAAGTAGGCGGAACATTGTTTGCCACCATATTTTTCCTGGTAAGAATGTATGCAATAACTCGCTGTAGTAAAATGAGCACAAAGAAGCTAATGCTGATTGGGCGGTACATTTCGCGGTACTGATTTATAGCAAAATAAAATACGATGATCATTACAACCGTTGTGATGAGTGTGATCTGCGAAAGCCTGGTAATACTGCCCGATAATATTTTTGCTTTCTCTTCATCAGTAAGCGTCTTAAATGCGCCCATCTGTATATACCTTGAAATGAGCACCGAAGCGATCAGTGCAATAAATGAAAAATCCATATTGTTATTTTATGCTGTAAAGAAAAACTTTCTATTACTATCAGCTTATAGACGTTTTGCTTTTTCTTAATGCTCTTGATGTGAATTTTTTTTTGTATGATTTTTGGTACTGAATTTTTTACCATAAATCGCACAAAGTGTAACTACAAAGCACATAAAGTTGGTAAATTCATATAAACCTTAAGCTTTTTATTGTTACGCAAACCTTCGCATTGCTCCATAGTGTTATAAAGTACAAGAGTGCGACGCAAGGACGCTTGATTGAAAAACATAAGCCCGGTACAAAATAAAAACCCCGCAACTTAAACCGTTACGGAGTTATAAAATTATTTGCAGAGCCTTATTTCAATTTAGCCAGGGCTTCTTTAATACGCACCCATGCACGCTCAATATTATTCATGCTGTTGGCAAAGGAGAAGCGCACACAGTTTGGCTCGCCAAATGCATCGCCCATTACGCTGGAAACATGTGCCGTGTTTAATAGGTACATACAAAACTCCGATGCTCCGGTTATTACCGTTTGGCCATCGCTTTTGCCATAGTAGTAGCTAACATCGGGGAAAATATAGAACGCACCTTCGGGGGCAAAACATTTAAAACCTGGAATATCTTTAATAATCTCCAGCACGTTTGCCCTTCTGCGGGTAAACTCTTCGGTCATCTCAAAAGAAGGTTTAAGATCGGTTGTTAAAGCAATAACGCCGGCTTTCTGCGTAATAGAGCAGGTGCCACTTGTAAACTGGCCCTGTAATTTTTCGCAAGCTTTTGCAACAGCAACACTTGAAGCTGTATAACCCAAACGCCAGCCCGTCATTGCAAAGCCTTTACTTAAACCGTTGATCAAAATAATACGGTCTTTAAGATCACTG
>JBBRDW010000186.1:0-5339 GCA_038203525.1 Chitinophagales bacterium
GAAGAAAGAAAGCGGTTACAAAAAATTGTGGAAGCCATCAAAACAAAAAACTTTGGCGTAATTGTACGCACCGCAGCCGAAGGAAAAAATACAGCAGAACTTCACGAAGATCTGCTGAACCTTATGGAAACCTGGAAAGGCATTCAAAAAAGCCTTCAAAATGCAGTTGCACCAAGCAAAATTTTAAGCGAGCAGGATAAAACCACCAGCATTCTTAGAGACCTGTTAACGGTAGATTTTAACCGCATCATCACCAACGACAAGAATATATACAACGATACACTTTCCTATATTCAAAAAATAGCACCTGATAAACAGGATATTGTTTCACAATACACAAACGGGGTCCCTATTTTTGAACAGTTCGGAATAACCAAACAGGTAAAATCTTCATTTGGTAAAACGGTAAACCTGCCAAGCGGTGCCTATCTTATCATAGAACATACAGAAGCATTACATGTAGTAGATGTAAACAGCGGGTACAAAAGTATCAGCAACAACCAGGAAGAAAACGCCGTAGAAACGAATATAGAAGCCGCGGAAGAAATTGCGAGGCAGCTAAGGCTAAGAGATATTGGCGGAATTATAGTTGTAGATTTTATTGATATGAAGCACCCTGAAAACAAACGCCGCCTTCAGGAAGCCATGGAAGAATTTATGCGCACAGACAGGGCAAAACATGCCGTATTACCCATTTCAAAATTTGGGTTAATGCAAATAACCCGCCAGCGCATGAGGCCCGAAATGAATATCAACACCTCCGAAATTTGCCCCAGTTGCAAAGGCACGGGAAAAGTTTCCAGCACGCTGCTGCTGCAGGACGATATTGAAAAGCGCATCCATTACCTCGTTACACATCAGCATAAAGACCTAACCATTTATGTACACCCCATTGTTTACTCGCATTTAACCAAAGGTATTTTTTCTATTTCCTGGAAATGGAGAAGAAAATTCAAGAGCCGGATTAAAGTAAAGCCCAACACAGATTATTATTTAACCGAGTTTCATTTCTTCGATTCAAACCAGGAAGAAATTAAGTTCTAAATGCCATAAATATTCAACTTATTAAAAAGCCTTTGTTAACGCAAAGGTTTTTTTATGCGCTTACTAAAGAGAAAATAATTTTTTTGAGCCGAGTAGTGAGCGGTGCCAAACTAAAAATCTTTGTTCGGCTTTACTTGCGTCGCACTCTTGTACTTTCTGTAATTCTATTCAACTTTTATCTTAGCGTAGATTGAAACGAATCATGTTGGTTACAACACCGCTATCGGCAGAAAGAAAAACCTGTAAGATTTTAAAAATCTTACAGGTATATATTTTTCTACGAAATAATTCTTATGCTGCCGGAGGAGGTGCAGGCGGTGAACCTTTTGACGTACCGCCACCAACTAATACATAATCGTTATAACGGGCTTCGTCTATGTCCTCGTAGAGGCTGCGGCCAATGCTGGCAAGGCGGCTCATTTCTGTCCATAGTGCATTACCTTTTATTATCCTGTCCTGCGTTTCAAGGTCACGGCTTTCTATAGCATCCTGAATAGCATCTATAGCAGTGTCTAAGCTGGTGGCAAGTGTGCCAATAGCTGTAAGTTTTGCTGCTGTAAGCCCCTGTGGTGTAAGTTCGGTTAATAATTTAGTGCCTACCCTTACTACCCGGCGGGCAAGACGGTAGAGGTCATTGTCCGTAACTTCTGAGAGGCCGTCGAACCCAAAAGTGTTGTACTTGCCGGTAGTGCCATAAGCCGTTTCGGCCATATTGCGGATGGGGCGCACTGCTATGCGTATGCTTTCGGCAATACCATCTTTTGTAATAGTTGCATCGGTAATTAACCCGAGCAATTCTTCATCGGTAGTGGTATCATCAAAAGTGGTGATGAGCACCTGTAGTGCTGTAACCTGCGTGGCGGTAATGTTGCGGGCGGCAAAGTCTGGCAGGTCGCGGTTAATACTTGTTTTTAGTGCATCGGCAAGCTGTTTCAGGTCGCCATCTGCCATTGCATACTGTCGGGTTGCTGTTTGTTTAGGCATCGTAATTGTATTTTAGGTTATAAATAAAAAGGTATAATTGATGGTTTTATAAAAAATTTACATAACTATTGCCGCTTTAGCATCCGTTAACCGAAGCGGAAGGTCTTTTAATCATTCCATGATGTCCGTTGCAAATTCCGTAAGCTCAGTTGAGTAAAAAACCTGTCCAGTTGTCAGTTCCGTACTTCCAGTTGAGCATTCCGGGGCTCCAGTTAATCATTCCGGGGCTCCAGTTGAGCGTTCCGGGGCCATTTTGGCATAAAAGGCCATACGGAATGGTTAACGGGGTTTGCTTTGCAAACTGTTCTTTTTACTGTTTTACAAACTTTTCTGTAGCTACACCATTTGCATCTTTTACCCTTACCATATAAGTACCCGGTGCAAGGTTTTGGATGCTGAAAGTATAGGTAGCGGCCTTTACTGTAAACTGCTGCAGGGTTTTGCCTTGCACATCGAGTACAGTGATGGTACTGGTAATGGCTGTATTTAACCCCTTTACCGTAAGCTTGTCTTTTGCAGGGTTGGGAAACAGTTGTATGCTGCCCGGTTTTAAATAACCAATGCTTACCGTTTTGCTGTAACTGAACTTACCATCTTTATCTACCTGTTTAAGGCGGTAATAATTAGTACCAGCAAATGGTAATTTATCTGTATAGGCATAATCCTGTACCGCTGCGCCGGTTGCTGCACTGTTTACCCTTGCAACGGCCGTATAATTAACTGCATTGCCGCTGCGCTCTACTGCAAAATAGCTGTTATTTAATTCGGTGGTGGTTTGCCAATTAAGAGTTACGTACTCTTTGGTTTGCGTAGCGGTAAATTTGCTGTAGATGATGGGAAGGGCTGCATCGTTATTAAAACGTACTAAGCCAATGAAAGTGAAATCATTGTCAGTAGGTGGATAACCGTACCCACCCACTACAATCTTTCCGTCCTTTTGCAAGGCACCAGCACCTGCTCCAAGAATATTTGTAAATTCATTAAAATCCTGTGTAGCTAATCCGTTTTCTCCAAAAGACAAATCAACACTACCATCCACATTGTATTTCGCTGCGGCGAAAGCATCTTTTTCATCAGTTGAATAAACCCCGGTAAGTATAATTTTTTTATCTGCTTCTACATTTACAGTTAATGCCCCTGTAGAGCCTACTTTGTTTGTTGTTAATAGGGAATAGCCTTTTTTATCGCCAAAAGCTGTATCTATTGAACCATCATTGTTAAAACGTACTACAGCCATCTTGCCAGGACCACTCCCCCCACCGCCTGCTAACAGTATCTTACCATCAGGCTGCAAAGCCATATCGTATATGTATGAATAAGGCAGGTCAGCATCTTCGAACCGTATGCCAGCAATACCATCTTTCTCTTCATCAAAAGTATTATCAAAACTGCCATCCGGTAAAAAACGGATTACAAAAAAAGTATTTCCAAAATACTTACCTGCTATCAATATTTTGTTATCCGTTTGCAGGGCAATGGCATTTACACTATATATACCCAGCTCATCTGAAACCAATACAATACCTTTTTCACCAAAACTTTCATCCATTTCCCCATCGGGTAAAATACGCATTACAAATGGTTCGCCTTCATTATAATCTGTAAGCCCTTTAAAACCGGTAACTATTATTTTATCATCCTCCTGTATTACTATATCAGCTACTCTATCATTCTTTCCCACACTTTTTACAAATATGCCATCCCCATTGAAACTACTATCCAAAGAACCATTAGCATTTAAACGAGCAATACATAAATCAGAGTAATGATTGGAAGTGTTAGTTGACATGCCACCAGCTATTATTTTTCCATTTTCCTGTAATGCTAGGGAAACGAGTAAATAAATAGACTCCCCCTCAGCATAGGTAATTGTTGTTTCCCCTTTATTACCAAAACTTTCATCTAAACTTCCATCCGTATTAAAACGACCAATAATAAAGCCCCTTTCATTTACATTATAACTATAGTGTGTACCACCAGTAAGTATTTTTCCGTCTTCTTGTATAACTAAAGCATCGCAAATCCCAGTAAAGGTTTCATTAATTACTTTACCATTAATACCAAAACTGTTATCTGCTGTACCGGATTGTGCATTAACCGTAAGACTCATAATAAGATAGCAGACTGTTGTGTAAATAAGATGTTTCATAATATTTTTTTTATTGTTATTAAAGATTTACAGGATCGCAGTTAATGTCATATTCTACAAGTGGAGGACAAGTGTTGGCATCTGAAGTATCAGAACATTGCCTTGTATTTTTGCAATTGATAAAATAGGTGCGGGCATCATTAGTTCCGTCCTTTAAATATCTAAAGGAAGGATGTACGTGCCCAACGTTGCTGTAATTCATGATCCTCTGGCAAAATACCGCAATTCTTCCTGCAATATAGCTGGTAACCGCTGCATCTGTAATATAGCCGGTTCCATAATCGCTTTTATAACGGTTAGGGCTAACATCCCCGCTCAATCCATGCTTAGCGTCGCAGTCCCCATAAAACTCAGTAAACCTGTTTATGCGACTGTCTTTAAGTATATTATAAACAGTTAAACCACTCCCTTTTTTTGTAAATTGCCTTGTACCAGCGGGTGTATTTGGCGTCTTTATTTGATAGGTACCATTTTGATAAAAGCAAAAACTTTCTTTATTATATAAAGGATCCGTTGAATTTAAAAAATCCTGACTTGCATCATCAAGGTAGGGATTTGTGCCATCGAGTCTGCCATGAAAGGAAATTACTGGGGCATTGAAGGGAGAAGCTCCTGGGCTTGATACGTTATCTTTAAAAAAAGCTGCTTCTTCGGTAAAAGGGTCTACTGCAGGCATACGCAGTGCCCCCCAGCAGCTAAACACGCCCCTAATCAAGGGCATTGGGTCTGTTGAAAGTGCCTCGTAATTATTTGAATCAATACCATCTAGCGCCCCGGAGATAGATAAAGTGGAGGCGGGGTCTGTTAAAAATGTAGCATCTACCATTGCCTGATCCCGTAAATAAGCCACATTCAGCGCTATGCCCGCCCCTGCACTGGCTCCGCCAATAAAAAATTGGTCGGGATCAATCAGGAATTTTTTATAATTGCTGTTAGCAGTGTTTGCAACATTTCTTTTTAAAATCAGCTTTGCAGCAGCGCGTACATCCAGTATACCACGGTAGGGTGCAAGGTGTTCCTGAGCAGAAGTAAGCGTTCCATTTCCATCTACAATCCTGCCAGTCCTATACTCAATTTGAAAAACTACAAACCCTTTTCGTGCAAACTCAGTGGCAACTTGTTCCGTGAAAATATCATCATAAGAGGTACATTCTTTAAAACC
>JBBRDW010000187.1:0-5225 GCA_038203525.1 Chitinophagales bacterium
TAAGAGCGGGGTTTTTATTTTATGTACCAAACAGTATAGCCATGATTAAGCATCGTTGCGTCGCACTCTTGTACTTTTGGATTATCTATTGAGCTTTTATCGAAGCGAAGATTGAAGCGGATGTTTTTGGTGATAACACAGACAAAAGTGAATAAATAATATAGTTCATTAAAAAAAATTAGAACAAGTTCATACCTGTCAAAAGAATTTTTTGTCATCGCTAACTAATAGTTAACTTGTATTTTAATATGTATCACCTGACGCAATAAATAATCTTTTACCTGGAACCAATTTTATTTAAACAATCTTTATACAGGCTACTAAGACTTAGTAAACAGAAAATGCAAAATAATAGTAAGTGAATAGCAATTAATCAAATGTGGGTAAGACATCTTTAGCTTAAGCAAAGCCAAATAGTAATCTTATAAACTCCCTCCGTAATGAAAAGAACCTACAATTTTCTCCTCTACATATTATTTATTTTTATCCCTTTCTCAAATCTATTTGCGCAGGATATTTTGGTAAAGGGCACAATAAAGGATTCCAAAAACAAGCCAGTCATCAGTGCCTCAATTATGATAAAAGGCACACAACGTGGAACTATAACAGATGATAATGGTGCTTTTACATTAAAGATTGAAAAGGATGAAAAGATAACCTTGATCATTACATCAATCGGCTTTTTTAAAAAAGAAGTTTTTGTTGGAATCAATAATCAATCGGTTTTGGGTATGCATATACAGCTTGAAGAAAAAGTAGAGGAACTCAATGACATTATTGTTACAGGGGTATTTGATAAGAGAAAGCGTATTGAGTCATCAATAGCTCTTACAACCCTTGATAACAAAACCCTTGATCGCATTGTACCCAATACAGCCCTGGAACTTCTGCGTTTAGTTCCCGGCGTATATACCAACACATCAAGAGGTGAAATATATAACACCATAGTTGTAAGGGGCATGATTTTAGGCGATTATGTTTCTATACAGGAAGATGGCTTGCCTGTTATTTCTGCTACGGGTCAATTCACGGCCGATCAGTTTTTGAGGGCAGATATAGGTATTGGGCGCATTGAAGCAGTACGGGGCGGGCCTGCTTCCATTTTGGGCGTAAACGCACCAGGTGGTATCTTCAACTATATTTCTAAAACAGGCACCTCAAAATTCGAAGGTGAAGTGCGAACCCGCCTGGGTTTGGAAGGCAATGGCAAGAACCCTTATTACCGCATGGAGGCTGGTTTTGGCGGGCCAGTAAGCAAAAAAGATAGTTCACTTACTTACTACGTGGGTGGACATTACCGCTATGCCAAGAGATAGTGTGACTGGTGCAGACAAAGTGAGGGAAGTACAAAATCTAACCAACAAAGAAGAAAGGAGACGGGAAAAAATTCAGCAGGATGCAAAAGCCGCTAAAATTGCCTATCAAAATAAAGTAAAAATGTACTCCCTGCTGGCCATCATTGGTGGAGTGCTTTTTCTGGCAGTCATCCTTTACCGAAACTACCGCCAAAAACATAAAGCCAACATGGAATTGGCAGAAAAAAATACGATCATCTCAAAAGAAAAAAAGCGGAGCGATGATTTGCTGCTAAATATTCTTCCGTCAGAAGTTGCCGAAGAACTTAAAACGAATGGCACAAGCAAAGCAAAAGAATTTAGTGAGGTAACCGTGCTATTTACCGACTTTAAAAATTTTACTTCGATGAGCGAAAAGCTAAGCGCACAGGAACTTGTAAATGAAATAAACTATTGCTACTGTGCCTTCGATAACATCATTACCAAACATGGAGTAGAAAAAATAAAAACGATTGGCGACAGCTATATGTGTGCAGGCGGATTACCAGTTGCAAATAGAACTAATTCAGAAGACATTGTTCTAGCCGCATTGGAGATACGTGATTTTATGAACGACGAAATACTAAAACGCCAATCAGAAAACAAGCCATTCTTTGAAATCAGAATTGGTTGCCACACAGTTGCCGTCGTGGCCGGCATAGTTGGCATTAAAAAATTTGCGTATGATATTTGGGACGATACAGTGAACATCGCATCACGCATGGAATCATCAGGCGAACCCAGTAAAATAAACATCAGCGGCAATACCTATGAATTAGTGAGAGATAAGTTCACCTGCACACACCGCGGAAAAATAGAAGCAAAGAATAAAGGGATCATTGATATGTATTTTGTAGAAAAATATTTAAAGAATATCATGATGTAAAACAGACCGACATCGATGATAAGTATTAGCGCGCAATCTGCAAACAGGCAACTACAACCATCACACGGCCCGATGGCAAATACGATCTAAACTTTGTGTATAAAAAAGATGTATGGAGAGAATTTTTTAGATAGCTGCCTGCCAGATTACCTAATAAAAAAGTACAAATAAAATTTGCCTGAATGAGCTACAATTAATGTTTTTCTCCACAATCTCTCTCCAAGGATTTGTGTGTAGGTCAAGCACATTGCGGTATCGTGAGTAAAGATTCTCAATAATAATTATGGCAACCGAACCGCAACGTTTCATATACCATACACAAAGCTTGTATGGAGGCATTGCAGGGAAGTAATAGTTATGGTGATAATACGCCAATAGCTATTATTTTATGTACTGGCTAAATGAGGCATTTGTAAAATATGCGACAATGGGTTTATTTCTACAGGTATTTGTTTCCAAATATTTAATCAATTTGCTGAGTGAAAAAGAGTTACGGAAGATTATTGAGGATGGAAAACAAACGATTATAATTTATTCATTGGTTGCTTTTTTTATACCAGCATTTGTATTTCATGACATCATCGTTGCTGACCGTCCATTAATCAGTTATGCATTTGGCAGTAATTATATTTGTGTTATAAATAAATCGTTTTGGAACGTGATAAAATATCTGTTACTCCACATTCTGTTAATCTTGAAATGATTTCACTTTCTTGGATGGAAAGTGAAGATATTTGAACTGTCCTTGTTAATCTCTGGTATTTATCCAGATAAGATTTATTAGTAATAACGTAACAAATGAAAAAAATTCCTGTAAGACATATCGCAACTGCTTTCAATGAACCTGTTAATTCCGGTCGGTTCAAGATACGTGATATTACAGATTTACTTAATGGAAAAGATTTAATTCATGATCTGCACAGGCATGATTTCTTCTTTATTCTTGCATTGCAAAAGGGAATAGGTTCTCATAACATAGATTTTACCCAATACAATGTGCATGATAATTCCATTTTCTTTCTGCGTCCTGGTCAGGTACATCAACTGGAATTAAAAGCAGGCAGTACGGGGTTCTTAATGGAATTTGACACTACTTTTTATCATCCAACCGGCAAACTGCCAAACCAGCGGTTGACAAAGGCAAGCAATAAAAATTTTTGTGAATTTGAAGACAACAGATTTAAAAAACTACTTTCTCTTTTGAGTTATATGTTCAATGAGTATGCAGCTAAACAAGAAGGATATGCAGAAGTAATAAAAGCCAACCTGGATATTTTTTTTATAGAATATATCAGGCAAAGTAGAAACCCTGACACCACTTTGAAAAATACAAGTTCTTATGCCCAGGAAAGGCTTGAAGACTTTTTAGAGCTTTTAGGTGTTCACATAATCAACAAAAAACACGTTTCACAATATGCTGACCTGCTAAGCCTTTCAACTTATCAACTTAATGCTATTACCAAAGCAACCATTGGTAAACCGGCTTCAGAATTAATAAACGAACAAATAATTTTGGAAGCTAAAAGATATTTACTAGCTACACCTAACCAGGTTAAAGATATAGCCGGTCACTTAGGTTATGAAGACATTTCTTACTTTATAAGATTCTTTAAAAAACACACTGGATATTCACCGGAAGCATTTAGAAAGAACTTCAAATAAGTCCTGCCTAACTCCATCTTAGTCCTATCACACCCACTGCTTCTGAAACTACTTTTGTACCAGATAAAATGATTACAAAAAGAAATTTCTAAAGCATGAAAACGAAATTTAAAATAATGACATCGCTAAAGATATGGGTAGCAATTTATCCATCTATTACTTTGTTTCTGTACCTTTTTGCAGAACCACTATCTCCTTTACCACTGTATATAAGAACATTGATACTCACCCTGGCATTAGTTTCGTGGATAGTGTTTGTGGGCGTGCCGTTCGTAGATGCAATCATCCGCAAAATTTTCACCTAAGAACGATAGATAATTAACAGGAAGATTGAGTTAGCGAAAAGGGTAAAGATCGTAAAGAGACGAACATTAATTAAACAAAATGGTGCTGCATTTACGATAATGATTCCCCCCTTCTTATTATGGAACTTATAAGATACAATGATATGAATGACAATAACAATTATGATGTAATAATAGTTGGGGGTAGTTATTCAGGACTTGCAGCGGGAATGGCACTTGGCAGGGCACTGAGGAAAGTTATGATAATTGATAATGGTAAACCGTGTAACAGGCAAACACCCTACTCGCATAATTTCATTACACAGGATGGTAAGCCGCCAAAAGAAATCGCTGCAATAGCAAGGCATCAGGTTCAACAGTATGAGTCTGTACTATTTTTTAATGGCCTGGCAACAGGTGGAAACAAAACTAAAAGCGGTTTTGAAATAAAAACCGATAGCGGTGAAGTATTCACTTCAAAGAAAATAATTTTTGCTACAGGCATCAAAGATCTTATGCCTGACATCCCGGGGTTTTCTGAATGCTGGGGCATTACCGTTATTCACTGCCCTTATTGCCACGGTTACGAAGTAAGAAACCAAAAAACAGGCATTCTCGGCAATGGAGAATATGGCTTTGAATTCTCTTCCCTAATTTCTAATTGGACAAATGACCTTACACTTTACACGAATGGGAAATCAATTTTGACAACAGAACAAACAGCAAAACTCCAAACACATAACATAAGTATATTGGAAGATAAAATCGAAAAGTTAGCGCATAAGAATGGATACCTGAAGCAAATCATTTTCAAAAACAATAAATCAGTTCTTGTTGAAGCACTCTACACACGTACTCCTTTTATTCAACATTGCCCCATTCCAGAATTGTTGGGATGTGAATTAAATGCCGAGGGCTACATTAAAATTAATCAGGCTCATAAAACCAATATTCACGGCGTGTTTGCCTGTGGTGATAATACCACCCGTATGCGTACGGTAGCAAATGCAGTGGCAATGGGAACAACAACAGGAATGATGGTAAATAAGGAACTAATTG
>JBBRDW010000188.1:0-5190 GCA_038203525.1 Chitinophagales bacterium
ATTTGCTGAGTAGCCTGTTCCAATATATCCCTTATCCCCGATCGCAAAACAAGAAACGTTGGTTGAGGGATCTCCTCCATAATCAGCCTTCTGTGTCCATTTATCTGCGGCAGCATCGTACTCCCAAAAATCTTTATACCAAACATGGGGGCTTGTTGTTTCACCTGTGCCATAATATCCTTTATCTTCTATGGTAAAAGCAATTGCCATATGTCTTGCCACACCGGGAAGATCAGCCTTTCTTGTCCATTTATCGGTGGCAGGATCGTATTCCCACAAGTCTTTAAAATAAGGTTCATAATAGCTTGCACCGCCACCACCAATATACCCTTTGTCTCCAATTGAAAAAGCTACGGCGTCTAATCTTGCCCCGCCGGGGAAATCAGCTTTTTTTGTCCATTTATTGGTAACAGGATCATATTCCCAGAAATCTTTTAGAATAGTATTCTTTGCTCGGTCGTAGCCTGTTCCAATGTATCCTTTCCCTCCAACGGAGAAACCGGTTGCACCTTCTCTTTCTTTGCCACCAAAATCTGCTTTTTTCGTCCAGGTACCTTGCGCATTACTGCTTAACGATAATATCGTTAACAGCAAACACGTGAATAAAAATTTCGTTTTCATAAATAAAATTTTAAATAAAAAAAAATAGGTTATCGAAACAAATAAATATTCTTAAATGCTACTGTAAAGTTTAAGAAATGAAAAACCGGATTTCTAAGACTGCGATTACATAAAATGATGATTCTCGTCAGTACTGCATTTATTGCTCACAACCCAGTTGTATAAGAAATTAAAAGAAAGAAATTTTATTGGCCGGGCAATTGTTCTTTGTGTATCGTTCCTTGCGTCGCACTCTTGTGCGTTTGGAACATGTATGAGCAAACAGCGGCCAGCATTCAGGTTTCAGCAAATACACTACACAATTTTATTTTTCTTAGCGCAAGGCCAATCGCAGATTGCCGAAGCCCATTCTTCTGTACAAGAGTGCGACGCAAGAAAAGCCAAATCTTTATTCAAATGCCGGGGAAAAAAAATTAAAAAAATATTCAACCACCGCTTGTACACTTTCAGGCTTATCTGTAAAAGAAAAACCTTTAGTTTTATCGCAAATACACATTTATCAAAACTTAACTAATTTCTATGACACATGTGAAAATGCTGCTGCTGTGCTGCTTTATAAGTATGCTGGCAATGGCGCAGGAAACCTTTCCGGTAAATGGCGTTGCTGATCAGCGGTCTGACTATTTCGTCTTTACCAATGCCACCATTGTAAAAGACCCGCAAACAACTTTGCAAAATGCTACACTGGTAATTAAACAGGGGAAAATTATTGCTGTTGGCGCAAATGTTTCTGTGCCTAAAGATGCAGTGGTAATTGATTGCAAAGGCAAATACATTTATCCTTCGTTTATTGACCTGTTTAGTGATTATGGCGTTACTGTTCCCAAGGGCGATGGTGGCGGTGATTTTTTTAATTACCAGAACATCAGCAACACCAAAGGCGCTTATAGCTGGAACCAGGCTTTGAAACCGGAAACAGATGCATCGAAACTGTTTAATGTAAACGGCGATAAAGCCAAAGACCTTCGTGGCATTGGGTTTGGCACGGTGCTTACCCACATGCAGGATGGTATTGCAAGGGGTACCGGCACACTTGTTACGCTGGGCAGTGATAAGGAAAACCTGTTGATGATAAAAGACAAAGCTGCTGCTTTTTATTCGTTTAATAAAGGAACCTCAACACAGGATTACCCCAATTCTTTAATGGGTGAAATTGCTTTGCTGCGCCAAACATTTTTAGATGCGCAATGGTATAAAAACAAACCTGCTACTGAAGGTATCAACCTTAGTTTGCAAGCATGGAATGATAATCTCTCCCTACCACAAATTTTTGAAGGCAATGATAAATGGAACGACCTGCGTGCCGATAAAGTTTTTGATGAGGCTAGCGTACAAATTATGATAAAAGCCGGTGGCAACGAATACCAGCGCATGCCCGAAATGAAAGCTACCAATGCCGCTTTTATTCTGCCGGTTAATTTTCCTTTGGCAGTTGATGTAGAAGATGCAAACGATGCAAGGGTTGTTGCATTAAGCGTAATGAAGAACTGGGAAATGGCTCCTCTACAACCTGGTATGTTTGAAAAAGCAGGTATTACATTTTCACTGACAACTTCCGGTTTAAAAAGCATGGATGATTTTCTTGCCAATCTTCGCAAAGCAATTGACAATGGTTTAAGCGCTACAAAAGCATTAGAGTCGCTAACAAAAACGCCTGCAACTTTAATTGGCACTTACGATAAAGTAGGAAGCATAGATGCGGGTAAACTTGCCAATTTCATTATCACCAGCGGTCCTGTGTTTGATGAGAAAACAACTTTTTATCAGAACTGGGTACAGGGGAAAAAGTATATACTTACAGAGAATGGGTGGAATGACCTGCGTGGTAATTATAAACTAACCCTAAAACAAAATAATCAAACCAAAGAATTTACTGTTGAAGTAAAAGGCACGCCAGATAAGCTTTCTGCAACATTACAGCCAACCGGCGATACCGTTAAAACTGATTTGAATCTTTCTGTTTCTGGCAAAATGGCAAAGCTAAATTGGAGCCTTAAAGCAGACAGCAGTAAGCTTACAAGCCTTACCGGATTGGTTGGTGAAAAAATGTGGATGGGTAATGGTTATAGTGTAACAGGCGATGCAATAAACTGGAACATGCAATATGTTTCTGCATATATCGAAAAACCTGATACAACAAAAAAAGACGAAAAGAAAAATACCGTTAATAAAACATTGGTTTACCCTTTCAATGGTTATGGATGGAGCGAAGCTCCTAAACAGGAAGACCTGCTAATTAAAAACGCAACAGTTTGGACCAACGAAAAAGATGGCAATCTTGAGAACACAGATGTATTGGTGAAGAATGGAAAAATAGTTTCCATCGGCAAAAATTTAAACGCTGGCAATGCAAAAGTGATTGATGGTACGGGTAAAAATTTAACTGCCGGCATTATTGATGAGCATTCGCATATTGCAGTAACAGGCGGTGTTAACGAATGCTCCCAATCTGTAACGGCAGAAGTAAGAATTGCAGATGTAATTGATCCCGAAGACATTCAAATTTACAGGCAGCTTGCCGGTGGTGTAACAAGTTCTCATATTTTGCATGGAAGCTGTAACACTATTGGCGGACAAACACAATTAATAAAACTTCGCTGGGGCGTTAATGCGGAAGACATGAAATTCGCCAACTGGGATCCCTTTATAAAATTTGCTTTAGGCGAAAATGTAAAACGTTCTTACGGTTCTTCCAACAACCGTTTCCCCGATACACGTATGGGCGTTGAGCAGGTGTTAATTGATGCCTTTACCCGCGCAAAAGATTACCAGAACCAAGGCCCTAACAAACGCAAAGACCTTGAGCTGGAAACACTGTCAGAAATATTGAACCACAAACGTTTTATCACTTGCCACTCTTATGTTCAGAGTGAGATAAATATGCTGATGCATGTTGCAGATAGTTTTGGTTTTAAGGTAAACACGTTTACACATATTCTGGAAGGTTATAAAGTTGCTGATAAAATGAAGGCACGGGGTGCTGCAGCTTCTACCTTCAGCGACTGGTATAATTATAAGAGCGAAGTGCAGGATGCCATCGCTTACAACGCAGCTATTATGCAGAAAGTTGGATTGATCGTTGCCGTTAACAGCGACGATGCAGAAATGGCCCGCCACTTAAACCAGGAAGCCGCAAAGACTGTGAAATATGGCAACGTTCCCGAGCTTGAAGCATTTAAAATGTGTACGCTCAATCCCGCTACTATGCTGCATGTTGCAGACAGGGTGGGCAGTATTAAAGTTGGCAAAGATGCCGATCTTGTTTTGTGGACAGACAATCCTTTAAGTGTTTATGCGCATCCTGAAAAAACAATTGTTGATGGTATTGTTTATTTTGATGTTCAGAAAGATGAAGCCATGCACAAACAAATTGCAAGTGAAAGAAGCCGCCTTATTCAGAAGATGATTGCAGCAAAAAAAGATGGCGCAAAAACCGCACCTGCAACAGTTACATTCGATGTACTTAATGAGTGCGAAATAGACAGGCAGGGTAAAACAAACATTTGGGATAAATAGAGTTTAAAAGTAGAAGAAATGTTGAGCCAGGCTGAAGAATATAAATGAAGCTTCTCTTGCGTCGCACTCTTGTACTGAAGAAATTATTGCAACAAATACAATCGCTCACAATAAAATAACAGCAATGAAAAAAATATTGATAACCTTTTTTGTTCTTGCAGCAATTGCTAAAACAAATGCACAGGAAACCATTTATCCTGCACCGTCGCAATTGGGCAATATTGTGCTTACACATGCAACCGTTCACATTGGTAACGGCCAGGTTTTGCAGGATGCAATGATACTCTTCCGCGATGGAAAAATTATAAGCGTTGGGCCAACCGAACCGATTAAGGATAACGCTAAAATAATTGACTGTAGCGGTAAACAAATTTATCCCGGTCTTATATCGCCTGTTACTAATCTGGGTTTAAGCGAATTAAGCGCCGTACGTTCTACAAACGATGAATATGAATTGGGCAACATCAACTCAAACATACGCTCCATTGTTGCTTATAATACCGATTCAAAAGTAATTGACATTTTGCGCAGCAATGGTGTGTTACTGGCCAATATAATTCCACAGGGAGGCATCATTAGCGGTGCATCATCCGTGGTTCAGTTGGATGCATGGAACTGGGAAGATGCAGCTTACCAAACAGATGGCGGCATCCATTTTAATATGCCGTACCTCGAAAGATTTTCAACGGCAGGCGATGATCCCTTAAAAACCGGAATGGATCAAATAGAAGTTGTCCGTAATTTTTTTCGCCAGGCCAAAGCTTATTTAGATGAACCAAAACACGAACACACCAATATAAAATTTGAATCAGCTAAAGGCCTGTTCAATAAAACACAAATATTTTTTGTGCATTGCGAGCTGGTAAAAGAAATGATGATTGCTGTTGAATTTGCAAAAGAGTTTGGTTTTAAAACAGTGATCGTTGGCGGTACAGACAGTTATAAAATAGCTGATTACCTTAAGCAAAATAATATCGCTGTTATTTTAAACGAAATGAATTCACTGCCCGCCTTGCAGGATGATGATGTAGATATGCCTTATAAAACGCCTTA
>JBBRDW010000189.1:0-4781 GCA_038203525.1 Chitinophagales bacterium
GATCACCGGGTAGAAGCTGCTGTACCCATAACCGATGCCGCCATTAAAAAAGAACTGAAAGATATTATCCACATTCAGCTAAAGGATAACGTAAAAGCAAGAATACTTGATAACGACCTGTCGAATAACTATGTACCTTCCGCCGGTAAAAAGAAGATTCGGTCTCAAATAGAAACATACCAATATTTAAACAGTAAAATACAGAAGGTAAGTGAAGTTAGCAGCAATTGATATTGGAAGTAATGCCGCACGTTTGCTCGTATCAGAAGTAATAGAACTGCCCGATGGCACAGCTCAGTTTAACAAACTGAATCTTATAAGAGTGCCCCTCCGTTTAGGTTTCGATGTTTTTGACAAAGGCGAAATAAGCAAGCCACGAATAGGCATGATTATTCAAACCATGAAAGCCTATGGCCACCTGATCAATGTTTATGGTGTTACCAACCTTAAAGCCTGCGCCACCAGCGCCATGCGGGATGCACGCAATAGTGCCGATGTAATAAGAAAAGTAAAACTGGAAACAGGAATAGAGATAAGTATTATCAGCGGAGATGATGAGGCATCCTACGTTTACCAAAATCATATTGCCGAGAATCTCGATAAAGAACATGCTTACCTGTACATAGATGTGGGCGGTGGCAGTACCGAGCTCACTTTTTTTGCAGATGGTAAAATGCGCTATAAAGAATCTTTCAATATTGGCACCATACGTCTATTAAAAAATATGGTAACGGAAAAACATTGGGACGAAATGCGGGACCATATTAAAACCAATACCAAAAGCAAGTTACCGCTTGTTGCCATTGGTTCCGGCGGCAACATCAATAAAATATTTTCGATCAGTAAAAAGAAAGATGGCAAACCGCTTTCACTTGACCTGCTCAAAGATTATTACAAAGAATTCTCCAATGTATCGCTCGAAGACAGAATACGCATTTATAAACTGCGCGAAGACCGGGCCGATGTAATGGTACCAGCACTGCAGATCTATATTAACACCATGCGCTGGGCTGGCATAGAAGAAATTTTTGTACCCAAGATAGGCCTTGCCGATGGTCTTATCCAAAGCCTTTACGAAGAGTTGAAAACAAAAAGCTAACCACTACCCTTCTCGGTATTTTTTTTTATGTACCCGGCTACAGTAATTCTTTGAGGCTGCTGTTGCGTCGCACTCTTGTACTTTATATCAGTATGCAACGATGCCCCCAACTCATCAGTTAACCAAAACAATTAAACAATAACCATAAACTAATTTTACATTATCCTTATCTTGCGCCCTCTACACGAATATGTTTTATTCTAATGCAGGGGCATATTCGCTATTATTAACTACAAAAACCTGCAGCCATGTCAGTACATTCAGACATTAAAAAGATCACTACACTTACACTTACCCGCATGAAAGCCAATGGAGAAAAAATTTCCATGCTTACCGCTTACGATTTTTCCTTTGGCAAAATAATAGACAGTGCCGGTATAGACGTAATACTGGTAGGCGATAGTGCCAGCAACGTAATGGCCGGCCACGAAACCACCCTGCCCATTACGCTCGACCAGATGATCTATCATGCAGCATCGGTAATACGCGGCATCAGCAGGTGTCTGGTGGTGGTTGATCTGCCGTTTGGTTCTTACCAGTCCAATCCTAAAATTGCCCTTGCTTCTGCCATTCGTATTATGAAAGAAACCGGCGCACATGCCATAAAACTGGAAGGCGGCGAAGAGGTTTTAGACAGTATAAAAAGCATTGTTTCGGCTGGTGTACCAGTAATGGGTCACCTGGGTTTAACGCCACAGAGCATTTACAAATTTGGTACTTACAATGTGCGTGCAAAGGCAGAAGAAGAAGCTAATAAATTAAAAAAAGATGCTTTGCTGCTACAGGAAGCAGGCTGCTTTGGAATAGTGCTCGAAAAAATTCCTGCCACCCTTGCAAAAGAAGTAAGTGAGAGTTTAACCATTCCCACTATTGGTATAGGCGCCGGTAAATATTGCGACGGTCAGGTGCTGGTTATGCATGATATGCTGGGTATTAACACCGAATTTAAACCGCGATTTCTGCGACAATATTTAAACATGCATGAGCAGGTAACCAGTGCCGTACAGCATTTTATTAGTGATGTAAAACAGAAAGATTTTCCCAACGACAGTGAGCAGTATTGAATAATGTAATGAACTTATTACAATGAACAATGTTGGAATACTGCGGGTTTTGCCCGGTGACAAATAACTAAAAGAATAAGAGTGCAACCACTGACCTGGCTGGGGCAAGTTGTAACAGTTGATGCCAAAAAAATATAAGACGCGATAAAATTATTTATAAAATAGGGAACCCTTTTATTTTAAAAAGTATGGATAAAATAATATTTATTACCGGCGCTACATCTGGCTTTGGAAAAGCCATTGCAGAAAAATTTGCGGCCAATGGCTGGAACTGTATTATCACAGGAAGAAGACAGGAAAGATTGATGGAAGTGGCGGCTCATTTATCAACAACATACAACGTACAGGTACTGCCACTCGTATTTGATGTGCAGCAAAAAGAAGAAGTATTTGCTCAATTGCAAAACCTGCCGGAAGCCTGGAAAGCGATAGATATACTGGTGAATAATGCAGGCCTTGCATTGGGCCGCGACAGTTTTGAAAACGCTTCACTCGATGATTGGGAAACGATGATTGACACGAATGTAAAAGGTTTGCTCTATGTATCAAAAGCCTTACTGCCATTGCTTATTGCGCAGGGCAAAGGGCATATCATCAATATTGGTTCTACGGCTGCAAAGGAAGTTTATATGAATGGCAATGTGTATTGCGCAAGTAAATTTGCAGTAGATGCCATAAGCAAAGCACAACGTATAGACCTGTTGCCTTATAAAATAAAAGTAACCGCTATTCACCCCGGCGCAGTTGATACGGAATTTTCTATTGTGCGTTTTAAAGGCGATGAAGAAAAAGCAAACGCAATATATAAAGGCTACGAACCTTTGCATGCAGAAGACATTGCCGACACCTGTTATTACTGCGCCACTTTACCACCACATGTTTGCATCAACGATCTTGTAATTACCTGTACCGCACAAGCCAATTCAATTTATATGCACAAGGAAATTTGAGGGATGAAATAAAGATCGTTCATTCATTATTTTCTATTTATAAATCAGTGTATATGATTGGCCGGAGCTTGCTCCGTTCTGTTTTCATAACCTGGCGGGGCAAAGCGGGGGTCTTTTAAAAAAACAGAATCTGTAAGGGTATAAATGAAAGCGGTCAACTGCCCAATCTCATAATTTGATAACGGCATACCATGCTTTAATAGCGAATCTGTTGTAGGGCCGTTCACCACATCGTTCCTGTAAAAATTGAATACGCTGCTTAATGCATAAAATCTGCCATCATGCCCATAAGGCTTTGTAACAGCGGCGTTCCGGAGGCTGGGTACTTTAAATTTTAGTGAATCTTTCGGGTTACCTGAAATCTTCATGCGGCCAATATCTTCCATATAACCATCGGTAGGCAAGCCTGCATTGCGGTAAGAATAATCTGTAAACATTGGCTCGCTATGGCAGGCTGTACATTTCTGTTTAAAAATTTCGTACCCCAATTTTTGTGGCAGATTAAAACTGTCTTGCCCACGCATAACTCTGTCGTATTTACTGTTGCTGCTCACCATCATTACTACAAACTGGCTAAGGGCTTTCGTCATTCTTTGCGTAGTAATATTTGCATCGCCATAAGCAGCTTTAAACATTCTTTTGTAAGCTGTATCTTTCTTTAATTTATCTAAAACATTTTGAATGGTTTCAGCCATTTCATTGGTATCAGTTATTGGTGCCAATGGCTGCAGATCGAGGTGGTTAATGCCGCCATCCCACATTAATTCTTTTTGCCAGGCAAGGTTAAATAATCCCGGCGCATTACGCCGGGTAAATGAATTATTAAACCCATGACTAAGGTTATGGTCGTATGTAGCAAAAGCTGCAAACTGTTGGTGGCAACTTGCACAGGGGAAATTGCCGTCGCTGCTTAAACGTCCGTCGTAAAATAGTTTGCGGCCAAGCTGAAAACCTTCCTGTGTTAAGGGGTTGTTTTTAAAATCATAAACGGGTTGCGGCCAGCCTTTTGGAACAGTGAATTGTAAAGGATGTGCACCCGTATTAAAATTATCAACGCTCACCCAGCTTATGCCCGCAGCAACAAAAAAAAGAAGGATAAATATGGTTGTGAATAATTTCATTTCAATACAATTATGCTGAACATGTTTGCATAGTTATCAGCAAGCTTTGTAGCGAGCAATCCTGGTTCGTGGCAAAACGGAGTCTCTGCAATTTTTATGTTATTGATACCGCTGAACCATGAGAGAATATTTGCATGTATAGTAATATTATTTTCCTCTTTAATATCAAATGATTTCGGTAAAACGAGTTTGATATTGCGCTCCGTTTTTTGGTTTTGTTTATAGCCGCCCACATGGTAACTGAATGTATGCGCAGGGGTTTTTGCAAGTGGCGAATTGCCTTCCAGCTTTGCCATTACGTAACCTGTATTCCAGGTCCAGAACATGCCTTTTGCTGGGTCGAGATTGCCGGTTTGAATGCCGCTTACATTTTTTAAACTGTCAACACCCAGTAAAAAATTTATGGAAGTAACCTGATCAAGTGTTGTAGTTAATTCAATATTTTTTGATGCGCTGTCTGCTTCATCAACAAGAAAATATTCATCGGTATATGCTTGTGCTTTTCCCGTTGCGTCATCGAGCAAAACAATATTTGAAACGTAGTATT
>JBBRDW010000190.1:0-4779 GCA_038203525.1 Chitinophagales bacterium
TTTACTTCTATTGTTGCAGCCATTATGCAGGGCAGGGTAATTTTTAAAAACATTAAAAACTTTTTAATGTACCTCCTCTCCTGCAACCTTAGTGAAATATTTATTGTATTTTTTTATGGGTTATTAAACTTCCCGTTTTCGCTACTACCGTTACAAATACTCTTTCTTAATTTGGTTACAGATGTTTTTCCGGCGCTGGCATTGGGCCTTGGTAAAGGCAATAAATTAATTATGAAAATGCCACCCCGGAATCCGCAGGAGCCTATTGTAATTAAAAGAGATTGGTTTACAATAAATGCGTATGCTGTATTATTAGCATTGCCAGTTATGGCAGTAACCTGGTATGGCAGTTATTACTTAGGGTATGATGCAAAATTGAGTAACAATATCAGCTTCATTAGCATGGCCTTATCACAGTTGTGGCATGTACTAAATTTATCTTCCTGTAAAATTTCCTTTTTAAATAATGAAATTACCCGTAATAAATTTATCTGGGCAGCCTTGCTTTTATGTATTGCAATCATGGCTGTTTTCTATTTCGTTAGTCCGCTTAATGAATATATAGGGCTGCAAATGCTAAGTGCAAATACATGGTTGATTATAGTTGCTACCAGTATTGTACCTGTTTTTTTAATTCAACTATTTAAAAGAGTTTTTAAAATTATTGATTAAGATGAATAAGCAAATATTAAAAGATACCATACAACAACTCTTCGCCAACAATAAAGGGTTGCTTGCAATGGATGAAAGCACCGGCACCTGCAACAAACGCTTCGCGGCAGCAGACATTCCGCAAACAATTGAGATGAGGCGTAAGTATCGGGAACTGATTGTTACCACACCGGGTTTGAATGAAAGCATTGGCGGTGCCATTTTGTATGATGAAACCATCAGGCAGCAAACATCAGCCGGTGTGCCGATGGCAGAGGTACTGGTAAAGGCTGGAATTATCCCGGGAATAAAAGTGGACATGGGCGCTAAGCCAATGGCTGCATTTCCCAATGAAAAAGTTACGGAAGGATTAGATGGTTTACGTGAACGTTTAGCTGAATATAAAACAATGGGAGCCCGTTTTGCCAAGTGGCGGGGCGTAATAGCGATTGGCGATGATATTCCAACCATAACAAATATTAAAGCCAATGTACATGCACTTGCAAGGTATGCAGCTTTGTGCCAGGAGGCAGGCATTGTACCTATTGTAGAACCCGAAGTGTTGATGTCCGGTAATCATACTATACAACAATGTTATGATGTTACAGAGAAAGTTTTGAAAATTCTTTTTTATCAATTGTATCAATTCAGAATTGATTTGGAAGGAATGATATTAAAGCCGAATATGATAATTGCCGGAACAGAAAGCGCTGTGCAAAATTCCATTGATGAAGTCGCTGAAGCGACTGTGAATTGCTTGCTTGCCTCCGTTCCTGCGGCTATGCCTGCTATCGCATTTTTATCCGGCGGTCAATCGCCTGAAGATGCGGCTGCGCATTTGAATGCGATACACACAAAGTTTAAAAACAGCTTGCCCTGGATCGTTAGTTTTTCTTTTGCAAGAGCTATTCAACAACCTGCCTTAGATATTTGGAAAGGGCAGGAAGCGAACGTGAAGGAAGCGCAGAAATTATTATATAAGCGGGCAAAACTTGATAGCGAGGCACGTAAGGGTCAATACAATGCTGCAATGGAAGTATAGGAGATTATCATTAAGTGATCTAATAATAAATTGAAAGATGATATGAACAACACAGGGTCCTTTTGAATTTGATAAGGTAACGGTAAAAGATAAGTTTTAATAAAATTAAAATCTGATGCGTACCTGCAAAATGAATTTTTGAATCATACAAAAAAATATGAATAACATACCAGGCTATACCAAAAAGTTTATATGGATTTATTAACCATCATAACAATTCTTATTATTATCAGTGCTGTTTTTTCTTATCTGAATGACCGCATTATAAAACTGCCTGGTGCTATAGGTGTGGTTACTATTTCTATAGTGGTTTCAATTCTTCTATTGGTAATAGGAAAAACCAGTAATGGATTAACCAATAATATTAAAACCTTCGCTCAAAGTATTGATTTTTCAAAGGTGTTGTTGAATATTATGCTCGGGTTTCTGCTCTTTGCCAGTGCTTTTCATTTCGAATATCAGAAATTAAAAGAACAACGGATGCCTGTATTTTTGTTAAGCACACTTGGTGTCATTATTTCTACCACTGTATTTGGCGGATTACTTTACCTGGTAACCCAGCTTTTTCATATTCATAATATACCTTTTATTTATTGCTTATTATTTGGCGCGATTATCTCTCCGACCGACCCCATCGCAGTGGCGGCTATTTTGAAAAATTCAAAAATCCCCCCGCGGCTTGATACAATTATTTCCGGCGAATCACTGTTCAATGATGGGGTGGGCCTTATTCTTTTTGTTATTATACTGGAAATCGCTAATAAAGCCGGGAGTACTTCTATTGTGGAAGTATTACAATTATTCGCAAGGGAAGTTTTAGGAGGAATAATTATCGGATTAATATCGGGCTATTTAGGCTATCGGTTGATTAGGTCTATAAAAGATTTTCAAACCATTTTTTTAATTTCAATTGGACTGGTATTAGGGATATCAGTTATTGCCGTAAAGTTTCATACATCCATTCCCTTAGCTGCTGTTACCGCAGGTTTAATTATTGGCAATAAGAACCCGGATAAAAAGAATATTGCCGATCAATTCCTCGGGAAAATCTGGGAGCTGATCAACGATGTACTCAACACCATTTTGTTTGTGATGATCGGATTGCAACTGGTTACAATGCCGTTCTTTCATGACCATTGGGTTACAGGCCTTTTTTCTATATTGATCCTGCTGATCGCAAGGGTCATAAGTATTTCAATACCTGCGTTTTTTTTACTACACAAGGTGAATCTCAGCAACCTTTCTATACTTACATGGGCCGGTCTCAGGGGTGGCATTTCCATTGCAATGGCCTTAATGCTTCCTGAATCGCCCTACAGGCAAATTATTCTTTCGAGCTGTTATTTCGTAGTCATCTTTTCCCTAATATTTCAAGGGCTGACGCTGAAGAAAGTTGTGGCAATAGCTGTACGTTATAAAACTGAATAGATATGATTATAAGCCAACATAAATTTTTGTAAAAACAAATTAATTAGCAAAAAAATGAAAACAGAAACACTTGAACAGCAGGGAATCAATACAGTAAGAATACTTGCTGCAGATGCAGTACAAAAAGCAAATTCCGGACATCCCGGAGCACCTATGGGGCTTGCAGCCGTTGGCCATGTTTTATGGGCAGAAAGCATGAACTATAATCCCCGAAATCCCACATGGGCAAACAGGGATCGCTTTATTTTGTCCAACGGACATGCCAGCCTGTTGCTGTATAGTTATTTGTACCTCACAGGGTATCCTATCACGCTGGATGATATAAAAAAATTCCGGCAATTGCACAGTAAAACAGCAGGGCATCCGGAATATGGATTGATACCCGGCATTGAAGTAACAACGGGAGAGTTAGGACAGGGTTTTGCTAATGGCGTAGGCTTTGCCATTGCACAAAAATATATGGCAGCCCGGTATAATAAACCTGGTTTTGAACTTTTCGATTATAAGATTTACACTATCTGCAGCGATGGCGATATGATGGAAGGTATAAGTTCGGAAGCCGCTTCTATAGCCGGGCATCTTCAGTTAGGCAATATGATTTATTTGTATGATGATAACCATATCAGTATTGAAGGCAATACCAACCTTGCCTTTGATGAAGACGTGGCGCAACGCTTTGAAGCATACGTCTGGCATGTACAGGTATTGGCAGATGGCAATGATTTGGGTGCGTTATCAGCAGCCATAAAAAATGCGCAAAAGGAAACTCATCGCCCTTCCCTGATAAAAGTGCGTACACATATTGGCTTTGGCAGCCCCAATAAAGAAGATACAGCGGCCGCGCATGGCTCTGCGTTAGGCGAACCCGAAGTAAAACTCGTGAAGGAAAATTTTGGTTTTGACCCTGATAAATATTTCGTAGTACCCGACGAAGTATTGAATTACTATCGTGCAGCAGGTAAGAAAGGAGTAGATAAAGAAAAAGATTGGAACGTTCTTTATAAAAGTTACAAGGAAAAATATAAGGAACTGGCCAATGAATACGAGTTATTGAGCAGTGGAAAATTACCGGAAGGATGGAAACAAAACTTGCCGGTTTTTAAAGCCGGCGCAGAAATGGAGACACGCAAAGCCTCGGGTAAAGTGTTGAATGCTATTGCTGATTATTTACCAAACTTAATAGGTGGTTCGGCTGATCTTGCACCATCCACCGATACCATGCTGGAGAAATACAAATCATTTTCAGCAGAAGATCCTGAAGGCCGCAATTTTCACTTTGGCATCAGGGAACACGCCATGGGCGCTATCTTAAATGGCTTAGCGCTTAGTAATTACCTCATTCCTTACGGCGCTACATTCCTGATATTTTCTGATTATATGCGGCCTCCTATCCGGCTGGCTGCGATTATGAAAATTAGTGTTATATATGTTTTTACACACGATAGTATAGCTATGGGAGAAGACGGTACCACCCACCAGCCTGTAGAACAATTGATCGGTTTGCGCTCTGTACCTAACATGACAGTGATACGCCCGGCAGATGCTAATGAAACCGTACAAGCCTGGCGGGTGGCAATTGAACATTCCGGCGGCCCGGTTGCATTAATATTAACCCGCCAGAAAATTCCGGTGATTGACCAGGAAAAATATACAAAGGC
>JBBRDW010000191.1:0-4770 GCA_038203525.1 Chitinophagales bacterium
ATTATTATGACCGATGCCGATGTGGATGGCAGCCATATCGCCACGCTCATATTAACTTTCATATTCCGGTATATGAAAGAATTGGTAGAGCATGGATATGTATATATTGCCCAGCCCCCGCTCTATCTTTTGAAAAAAGGAAAGGAACAGGAATATGCTTATAGTGAAGCACAACGCAAAACATTGATAGAAAAATTAGGCGCCGGCAAAGACGATAGTGTAACTACCCAGCGGTACAAAGGTTTGGGTGAAATGAACGCCGATCAGTTATGGGAAACTACCATGGATCCTTCGCGAAGAACACTTAAACGTGTTACTATTGAAAGCCTTGCAACCGCAGATGAAATTTTTAGTATGTTAATGGGGGATGAAGTTCCGCCAAGAAGAGCGTTTATTGAAAGCCACGCCAAATATGCAAAAATTGACGTGTAATTAAAGAAGTATATACTTATTTATACTAAGAGGAGTTGTGTTTCCAGCTAATGTTTTTTCATGGTATCGGCTGTTGTGTCACTCACTTGTACTGAAGAATAATTAATTAGCAGTGCAAAATACAGCTAACAACAAAAGCAGTATTCAGCAATTATTTGAGAACCGGGTTTAAATAAGTTCCTTTTAGCTGTGGATTAGTTGTGCTTTGATAAATTACACATAAAGGAAAAAAATAGTAGATTGTGCCGTGTTATTAAACTAAACTTATTACTAACCATTAAATATCACAAAGATGGACACTTCAAAAATGCTTAAAGCATATTGTCTTAAAACAAAGGAAAAGAATGTTCCTATGCAGGATGCAACAGTTACCAAAACTGCCAAAGGCGGTTATATGGCTACCGGACACGATGGTAAAGGAAATAAAATGGCTTCTATACTAAACGAAGCTAAAGCCCTTCAGGCAATTGCTGATGGTGTAGCCAAGAAGGGATTTTAATACCAAAAACTTGAATAAGAAAGCCGGCTTTGCAAAATGCCGGTTTTTTTATTGTATTTGTATAACCCGTTTATAAACTGAATATCTGATGCAGTCATTGCCAAAATTTAATGGTGTATATGCTGCTTTTTCAGTAGAAATATGGTGTATAAGAGTGCGACGCAAGTAAAGCTTAATAGCGGGGCTGAAGCCCGGCCCCAAAAAATTAATCCCGCAGCTACTGTCATTTTTTTTCAAGTTCACAAACAAAAAGCCACGCCTTTTGCTTGTTTAGGTTACGATTGAGTAAATTTGTAGTCTAAACAAAGAATTTAACACCTAAAATTTTATTCGGTATGGCATTTACACTTCCGGCTTTGCCTTATGCTCATGAAGCATTAGAGCCACATATTGACACACTTACCATGCAGATACATCATGGAAAACACCACCAGGCTTATGTTGACAATTTGAACAAAGCCCTTGCGGGCACAGCGTATGAAAATAAATCGCTTGAAGAAATTGTGAAACATGCTGGTTCAATCTCTGCCCCCGTTCGCAACAATGGTGGCGGCCACTGGAACCATAGTTTTTTTTGGGAGAGCCTTGCACCCAATGCAGGCGGTACGCCAACCGGCGAATTGGCAGAAGCAATCAATAGTGCTTTCGGTTCTTTTGATGAATTTAAGACCAAATTTGCCGCAGCTGGTGCTGGCCGTTTCGGCAGTGGATGGGCTTGGCTTATTGTAAAAGAGGGTAAGCTGGAAATTTCTTCTACACCTAACCAGGATAATCCACTGATGGATGTTGCCGATGTAAAAGGCGCACCCGTTTTAGGAGTAGATGTTTGGGAACACGCCTATTATCTTAAATACCAGAACAAGCGCCCCGATTATCTTGCCGCTATCTGGAATGTAGTAAACTGGACTAAGGTTGCAGAACGTTTTGCCGCCGCCAAATAATATTAGACACTAAAACTTTCTTATCTTCAAAGCCCTGCAAAGTTTGCAGGGCTTTTATTTTAAACTCAATACAAGAATGAAACTTGGTAGCCTTATTTTAATTGCGCTCACTGTGCTTGTAGCATCCTGTAGCAGCCATACGAAAAAAATACTTGTTTTTGCCAACAATGAAGTAGCCATTGACGAAGAAGCAAAAACCATAACGCAAAAAGACACCATTGGCCATGTTGATAAAGAAATTAATTACAGTACCGCGGACAAAGTAGCATTAAACATAAAATCCCCCGGTGGCGAAAGCAAAATAGACATACCGGAAGATGGCTACTATATTGTAAACCTAAAAGCCAAAGACACTATCATTGGCGGTTTCCAGAAATTCTCTACGCCCGAAGAGGCTAATAAGGTAATGACGCAGCAAGAATTACAACATAATATAGATTCCCTTCAGCAAATGATTGAGAATAAAAATATTAGTGCCGCCAGCCGAACTTTCTACATACTTCCAAACACAGCAGTTAAAATAACCGGTAATACCGAATCATTTATCGTTGGCCCCTATCACCGCATGACTTCCATCGAAAAAAAGGATGACAAGGAACCCGAGGTTTACCGGTTCTACAGCATTAAAGAAGTGAGGGAAACTATTGACAAGCTGATAGCATTAACTAAATAAAATTGTAGGTAAATTTTTTTTGAGCCAGGCTAGTTGAATATAGATTGAGCGCCTGTTGCGTCGCACTCTTGTACTTTTTATCACCATGCAGCAAGCCGTCGTGTTTTCAATAAAACTATAAAGGCTTATTGGAGCTACCTGTTAAACATCACTGCGGCACACAGGTAACGCCAGTCGAAATTATTTGCATCATGGGCTGCCATTGGCTCAACTTGAGTTTTAAGTATTGCCGGTTGCAACACTTTTTCCACTACTAATTTTTCTCTTGCGGTCATTATCATTTCCTGAACATTCTTGTGCTGCATCCAGTCTTTTTGAGGAGGCTCAAAACCTGTTTTCCCCTTGCGCCAGGTTATCTCAACCGGCAGCATTTGTTCCATACTTTTTCGCAGTATCCACTTTGTAAAACCATTTTTTATTTTATAGGATGCAGGCAGGGAAAAAATAAACTCCACCAATTCGTGAAACAAGAAAGGCAGCCGAACTTCCCTGCTGTGGGCCATACTGTTTCGGTCTGCATAACGCAATAATTCAGGTAAGCCAATGTTGAATGTATCGTTGTAAAGTATGTCTTCCAGTTGCTTTACAACCGGCTTTTGAAGTGTATCGGCATTCCTGTAGTTCAATAAAAAATCCCTGTTTAAAAAAGGGTGCGCCCCCTGCTGCGAAATTGCTTTCTTCTGCAAGGCATTTGCAGCTTTTTCCGGAAATATAGCGGCCGCATAATTACGCCAGCCCCATTGTTCCAAAAAATCATTTTGTTTCAGTAATCTCTTTTCGCTACTAAATGCCTTTGCGTCTCTGGTAACTAGCTGTTGCAAATACCAGTGTGTATATTTTTTGTAGCCACCAAGTATTTCATCGGCACCCTGGCCATCAAGCAGCACCGTAATATTGTTTTCTTTGGCAGACTGGTAAACCAAAAATTGTGTAAGTACGCTGCTGCTTTGTAAAGGTTCCTCCTGGTAATACATCAGGCGTTCAAAATTATTTATCCAGTCGTCTGCGGTAGGTGTAATGATATGCTGCAGGATATTAAAATGTTTTGCAACTTTTTCACTGTAGGCTAATTCGTCTTTTGCAAAGCCCGGGAAGGATGCGGTAAAGCCGGTATTTTTCCAATGTCGCGACACATTTTTTAGCTGATGTATAGCACCCACAATAGCAGAGCTGTCTAAGCCTCCGCTCAGGCTTGTGCCTACACTCACATCGCTTCTTAACCGCCTGTGTACCGATAGTAAAAAAAGGTCTTTAAACTTTTCTATTATATCATTTTCAGATAAGTATAATGTATCTAACCCTAATAAAGGGTGATACCATCGCTTTAACTGCAGCTTGCCGGTTGCAGGGGTCACTGTTAAATAATGTCCCTGTGGCAATAAAAGTATATCACTATAAAATGTTTCTGTTTTTTTTAACGGGTTTTGTACAAGACCAGGTGTAAGGTAATTCAGCATCATAGTGCCATTCAGATTCTTTTTTACACCAATAGACCATAACGCTTTCATTTCACTGGCAAAGGCAAACTGCTCAAATTTCCCCCGTTGCAGATAATCTGCATGGTAGTATAAAGGTTTTTCTCCGAACCGGTCCCTAACAATAATTAGTTGCTGCACGTTATCATCCCACAAGGCAAAAGCAAACATGCCATCAAATTTATTGAAGCACTCAGGCCCCCAGCAATCAAAAGCAGCAGGAATAATCTCTGTGTCTGACCGGGTACTAAATGAGTAACCTTTATTTTTTAGTTCTTCTTTCAGTTCGATATAATTATAAATTTCTCCATTAAAAATTACGGTATAGTGCAGGTAATGCATAGGTTGCGCAGCTTCATTATCCAGGTCTATAATAGATAAACGCCTGTGTGCGAACCCGGTGTTTTGCGCAGCATTGATCCAAAATCCTTCCCCGTCAGGTCCGCGGTGCTGTAATGCATCGGCCATTCGCTGCAGGCGCTGCTGCTGCACCAATACGAGGTTGGGTGATAAAATGCCTGCAATTCCGCACATAATTACTTTGATAAAAAAAGGTTATAAAAATAAAGGTTCAATATATAAAAGTTGGCGGCTATTCGCCTTAATTATTATTCCGAAGATTGGCAAATTCAAATTTAATACAATCAAAAATCCTTTTTATTATGCAGTTGGATACTGATATTTATCTTTTTCAGAAGTACATTAAATTTTATTCGTACTTTAAAATTTTATAACACGCAAAATTTTTTT
>JBBRDW010000192.1:0-4704 GCA_038203525.1 Chitinophagales bacterium
ATGCCCCGGTGCGTGTCTTCACGCATCGGAATAAGACATAATAAAGGTTCGTGAAGACACGAACCTTTGCATCAGTTTGCCTGGCCACCACCAATTCGCTTTAATCTTCGCTTCAATAAAACTTGGTACCCACTAATTGAAAATCAACAAAACCATTTTGAGTTGTTTTGCCACATAACGCAACAACGCTGTTGTTGGAAGACTTCGATAAAAGCTTAATAAATAATCCAACCGTACAAGCGTGCGACGCAAGGATGTTGAATTGAAATACCACTGCCCGGCTCATAAAATCTAACTGAGGAATGTAGTTAAGCTTTTTATCCTCCGTCGATGTTGGTCGCCTGAGCAATATCAACCGCTGCAATCTACGCTTCGATAAAAGCACCATAAATAATCCAACCGTAAAAGAGTGCGACGCAAGGATGTTGAATTGAAATACCACTGCCCGGTCAATAAAAAACACCTAATATTTTATCTGTTGCAGATAAGATTTATGCTTTACTATTTTCTTTTGGCCAAAGTTTTGGCGCCATTGAATAAAGCACAATTCCTGTAGTGAAGCGAAGTGTAGAAATTATTTAAGATGTGCCAACCCCTCAGTAAAGGAATTAGCAATTTTATTTATTACGAACACCAGCCTGGAGGAAAGCGAAGATTGAAGCGGAATTTCGTTTTGTATTGGCATTAGTACTATTGAACAGTAGAGTCCCCGTTGGGAGACGCTGCGGAAAATGAATATGGGGTAATAATGAAGTAAGCTGGTTGGTTAAATACACTCAAATTACAAGAAATGAATGTTCTACTTTTTATCTTCCGTAATGTCTCCTACATAGCCTTGTGTGTTAGCGAGGGACACGCCGGCTTCGCTTCGATAAAAGCTCAATAAATAATCTAACCGTACAAGCGTACGACGCAAGAATGCTTCATAGCCGTACTTCTGCGGGGTTCAAAAAAATTATTTTTTACTTACTCATAAATGTGGCTATACCAGGGTTTTGGTGTTACTATGCGGCGCAATTTTGCAGGGTTCGTTGTTGACGCATTTTTGTTCTGCGCATTCTCTTTAAATATTCTGGATTGGATGATATTATTGCAACCCGCATGCAGATGGCAGTCTCACTTGGTTTTCATATTATTAAAAAAATTTTTAGTCAGCTTTTAAAGGATATCTTTCGCAGGTTTATATTTCTTTAATTTCTTTCTAGCAATAATGCTTGCCAACGCAGTTACGTATATGCCTGCACTGAAAGCGAATACATTACCCGGAAGAACAAGGTTAGTAATAAATGTAACGAGGAGTGTTACACCCAGAATAATAACAGCAACTTTACTTCTTAAATAAATATATTTTTTTTCATTCTCCTGACCATTGATGCTTAATGCGGGGTGCTTAAAAAAAATGTAGTGACAGAGCCATAAATGCATAAGTGCACACAAAAAAATATTGGTAAAGTAGATAAAGAATGGTAACAAAAAAGTGGGTCTTATATGCCCGGCAATACCATCTGCGGCAAATGGGAAAACTACAATAAAGAAAAGGAAGAAAAGGTTCCTTACAATAATACCCTTATTGTATTGTTGAAGATATCGGAAAAGCGAAAGATGCCTTGCCCAGAACATTCCAATAAAAAAGAAGCTGATACATAATGCCAGAAAATGAAGCAGGGTAGGTTTAAATAATTCCATGTAATTGACGCCCTGCATATCTTCGGGTAAATCAGGAAACTTAATATCTATAACCAATAAGGTTATAGCAATAGCAAACACAGCGTCGCTGAAAAGTATAAGCCTTTCCAGTTCAAACTCCCGGTGAATGGTCTCTTTTTCCGTTTCGTATTTTTCCATATTTTTCCTTGTTGAATTAAAAATAACACATCTGTTCCATACCTTGTATATACACGCTTAATTTTTTGATATGAAGCAGTTAAGGTAGCAATAAGTAAAACTGTTGCTTGACCAATAAGCTATTACTGAAACAAAAATGAACGCAATAAATTTATTGTGCATCAGGAAAATGTTAGCACAATGAAAAACTCTTCTGTTGTTGGTTTTCATGAGAGGGTTTCATTGGCGGCACGTCAACAAATAATTATAGTTCAAAATTATCAGAGGTACTTTGAGCCAAAGATAAATGCCAATCTGTTATTGGAATTCCTTCTCGAAAGCGTCGCCCAACGGGGACAATGCGGTTGGTTGTTACCAATGCTCCATACATAGCGAAATTTCGCTTCAATCTTCGCTTCGATAAAAGCTCAATAAATAATCCAACCGTACAAGCGTGCGACGCAACGATGTTACATGCTTACCCCAATGCCCGGCTCAAAAAATATTCGCTGAAATACTTTAGAAATGATTACCTGTTTTTTACACTCCGGTAGGTTACAATACTTTACCGGCTTTTAGCGCAGGCTGTGGAATCTGGCAGATAATGGAGAACTGTAAGCCGCAGGCTGGCCTTTGGTAAGGCATACGGATATGGAAAATATTTGTTAGAAGCGGATGATAAATTGTACTAATATTCATTTGTGCCTAAGGCTACCGGATTTTATCCACTTCTCTGCCATTTCCAATAAATTGTCAAGCTCGAAAGGTTTGATAATATAATCATCAGCGCCAAGTTTCAAAGCGGCTCTTCTGTCAACCTTTTCGGCATTTGAGGTACTGAAAATAAATGGTATTTCGTATGTTTTTACTGTTTCTAAAAGCTGGTGTAAAACTTCATGCCCATCCATTTCTGGCATTAGTACATCGCATATAATTAGATCGGGAATAAGTTCCCTCGCAAGTTCAACTCCCCGTTTGCCGTTATCAGATATCAGCACGTTGTAACCTTCCAACTCCAGATACTCCGTCAAATTCTCGAGAATATCTTTGCAGTCTTCAATTAATAAAATTGTTTTCATTGTTATTTTATTAGTGTTGTTTATAGGCGCTGTTAAATTAAACTAATTGCATGTGGCGAAAGTTGTTTGTATGTTGTAGGCAATGGTTCGTGTGCTTAAAAATAAAATAACATAATGCCAGCACAAGTGTGGCGCTGCATTGGAATACAACATTGGCTACGCTACAATAAAAGGCCAATAAAATGTGCAACTATACAAGAGCGCAAATAAAGGTCGATAGAATCACTCTTGTGCCGATTGATGGTTTGAGCTTTTATATAAACACAAATTGGCGGCAGCAACACCTTAAACGGCGGGGAATTTTAAAAATTGCTATTGTGTTTACTTGTCCATTGTTCCCCTAACCAAAACCCATAAACATAATTTAGGTAGCTAAAAATTACGAACTGCACGCACGGAGAGCACCCAGGTTTTAAAGTTTAGATCAAACCAGCCAACGGGCCAGTACTCCAAATAACAGAGGTCTTTATTACCCTCGGTGGAAGAATAATAATAAGAACCCGTAAAACCACCAATTACGGTTTGTTGAACGAACAATTGATACAACTCATTTGAGGAGGGTAAAAACCAGTCAGTATAACCGCTGTGCTTAGATCTTTTACATTCGAGTGCTGCATAACTTCCGGGCTTACCCTGTGCTGCAACAATTTTATTAGTGTTGGATTTACCTGTACCTATCAAAGATCCTGATGCCCCTGTTAAAACGTTGGTATTTCCATTGCTCCATGTTGCTGGTGTTAAATCAACAGTGTCGGCTATCATGCCATGTTTACCGGTACTGTCAATGTAAAATATGATACCACCGCCAAACCGTTCGCCAATATAATGCCCGCTGGTTTGCGCTGTAGCATTGTCCTGCGTTTGGGAACTTGCTGCCTGAGGGTTGCGCAAAGGTTCTTTACTGCACGAGGTGGCTAACAGCAGACAAGCAGCCAGCCCTGTTTTAATTGATGTTTTCATTATTTTATTTGTGTTTTTATTTTTTTGATACTAATACCAGTTGCAACATTTATTAATGAGGTCGTGATTTAGTCTGTATGGTTGTTCGTTGCTGAATAATGGACAAAGCGTACAAGAGTGCGACGCAACAAGTGTTTCATAGTAGTAATGCTGTTCGGCTCACAAAAAATATTACGTTCTAAATCTTGCTCTCATTAATAGTAAAGGTTTTGCGGAGCCCAGATTAGCCTCTTCAGAAACCTGTATATTTTTTTTCAGTTGCGTATATGCACGCTCAGTGCCACTTATATTTTATTTTTCGGACAAATACCAAGACTGAAGTTTCAACGCATCGCCTTCTTAGGCGAGACGAGGCTGGACATAAAATTTATTCAAAATTGAAGAAGACACAAAAAAGGAACTTATAAAACTGATTACTATATTTAATAAAGCAATAGTATTAAACCTTTTGATACCATTAACGGAAGTTAAAACAAACAAAATCCTATTTATTAAATCTCCAAATCTTAAATCGTTTTACTCTTTCACCATCTTTAACTTCACTATTTTTCCATCCTGCATTACCTGTACAAAATAAGTTCCCTGCACCAGCAAGCTTATATTCAATGTTGCGTAACTGTTGTGTGTAAAATGCTGGCTTGATATTTCTCTGCCCTGCATATCGGTTATTTTGATTATTGCTGTTATATTTTTATTTAGTCCTTGTACCGTTACCGTATTTTTTGCGGGGTTGGGATACAAAGAAAGAACACCATTATCCTTGAAACTTATTTTTACAACAGGGCTGAAAGTGTTGGTACCATCGATCGAATTTTCTTTTATTCGGTAATAGCTTATTCCA
>JBBRDW010000193.1:0-4686 GCA_038203525.1 Chitinophagales bacterium
ACTATCTCATAACAGGCACTGATATGACGAATGAATTTTTTATATTAATGAAATCTGAATTGCTGCTGGCATTAATCATTTTTATTTTGCTTTTTATAAAAGTTGGAAGTAAAGAGTGGAAGAATGGGCAGGTACTGAATATTGTAAATATATTATTGCTGATAAACTTTGCTGCAGGATTCTTTGGAAATAAAGACGGAATGCTGTTCAACGACATGTTCAAAACAAATCAACTGATTGTTCTTGAAAAAGATATCCTTAATCTCGGCACATTCATTATTTCATTACAGGCTTATTCCTGGTTAAAAAATCATAAACACTTAGCGGAATTTTATATGTTATTGCTTGCTTCTTTAATGGGAATGTTTTACATGATTTCAAGCGGAAACTTATTAATGTTTTACCTCGGGCTTGAATTATCAACCATTCCATTGGCGGCACTCGCAAACTTTGATTTGGAGAAAAGAAAATCTTCTGAAGCGGCGTTTAAGCTTATCATGTCTTCTGCATTTTCGTCGGGTTTATTATTGTTTGGTATTTCCATGATGTATGGAACAGCAGGCACAGTAAACTTTACTGAACTCTCTCAAAAGCTTGATGGCAGCGAGTTACAGTTGTTTGCATTTATCCTTCTATTCGCAGGTTTCGCTTTTAAAATTTCTGTTGTTCCCTTTCATCTATGGACAGCGGATGTTTATGAAGGCTCGCCTGTTGCTGTTACTTCATTCTTGTCAGTAATCTCGAAGGGTAGTTTTATTTTCGCTTTTATTGGCGTGTTATACACCGTATTTAAACCGCTTGCTGAAACATGGTATAATATGCTGTTTTTGTTAAGTGTGCTTACCATGATTATTGGAAATTTATTTGCCATGCGGCAGAATAATTTAAAAAGGTTCCTTGCATTTTCTTCTATTGCGCAGGTTGGTTTTATACTGGTTGGTATTTCCGGAAGTTCGCAGGCAGGTACTGCATCGGTCATTTATTTTATACTTATTTATATCTTCTCCAACCTTGGAGCTTTTGGTGTAATTGCTTTGGTGAGTTCCTTAACAGGCAAGGAAGGAGTGGAAGATTATAAAGGATTTTACAAAACAAATCCTTCGCTTGCGTGGGTATTAACGATTGCTTTATTTTCTTTGGCTGGCATACCGCCAACGGCTGGTTTCTTTGGAAAGTTTTTTTTAATTATGGCCGGCGCTGGTAAGGGGAATTACACATTGATCATTATTGCCGCACTCAACATGATTGTTTCGCTTTACTATTATTTACGTGTCGTAAAAGCAATGTTCATGGATAAGAATGAACAGCCAATCGAAAAATTGTTGATCAATAATTGTGCAAAACTGGCTTTTTTGATTTGTATGGCTGGTATCGTTCTCACAGGTTTTATTAGCTGGATTTATGATTACATCTATTTGTTAAGTACTGGTTTCTAATTGTAGTTTCGGCTGTAGCAACTACAAACTAAAAACCACAAACTACAAACTTTCCTATGGCTATAAATAAGAATCATGAGTTTGAAGACCTGGATGGGATTAAGTGCGCCATCGTGGAGAAAAACGCATCTGCTGAGCGGGTAGCTTTTCTTAAAAATATTCTCGTTTATAATCAATATAAAATTGTGGTCGTGGCCAGTCCGCCGCCAAAAGCAACAACTGCAAAACCCACTGCTCCAACAGAAGAAACTGCAGAAATACCTGCTGCACCTGCAATTGAAACATTCACTATTGGTGTTACAGATGTAACTTTCAATCCCACCAATGCCATCTTCGGCAGGTTATTAAAAGCGCCGCATGGCCATGTAATTACGCTGGCTTACTGGAACCAAAAAGAAAGTTTACCGAACGATGAGGTTCCTTATTTTGAGACCAAGTAAAATGGATTCGATACAAGATTCACTTAAGGTATATTGGTATCTGTTAGCGATTATTTATTTTTTTTAAAACTTAACATTGACTGTATTATGTTATTGTTAAGTTTGTATAAACAATAATAATATGGCAAAAGATAAAATAATCGCACCAGAAGCGGTTACTAGTGGGAAGATTACGCGTCAGGAGATTGAGAAAAGACTAACAACGGTTTTTGCCGATTTGCAAAGAGAAATAGGTGATAAAAAGTTTAAGCAACGTGTAAAAAAAGCATCCAAATTGTTGAGCCATGGAGCTAAAAAGAAAGAAAAGGATGAGGACAAAACTGCGAAAGTAAAAAGTGTGGAAGTAAAAAAAACGCTTTCTCCAAAAAAAGTAGTTGTGGCTAAAAAATTAGTTCCCAAAAAAATAGTTTCAAAAAAAACTATTGCAGCTAGAAAAGTTGCCAAAGGGAAATAGTCTTAAAGAGTTTGAATTGAAAACTATTAGAATAAATTGAGAATTAAGTTATTTTACCAGCGCCAGGTAACAATTACTTCTTTTTTCAAAGGAGGATTCCTGTAGCTTTTGCCCATTTAAGTATAATAAGAAAATGTATTGTCCTTCTTCAATGAGGCTTAACCTTAGTTGCACGTAAGGGCCTGAAAACTGCCCCTTACGAATAATCTTTTCATCGTGGGTGCAAATTTTATACTCGAAAGTACTACCAGCCAAAGGCTGGTTTTTTATTTCGATAAAAAAATGATCGTTCACAACAGTTGTAATATTGGCAAGAGAATTGTCTTGAATTTGCATTTCGTTCGGATATTATAATGGTGGGATAAATTTAATACCCTTACGCTGGGGGATTTTAAAATACACATTATAAAATGATTAAATAATTTCCAACTCATAGCTTCTAAGTAGTTGGAAATGATAATCATATTTAGGTTCAGAAGTGTTGTTATTCCAATTTTTCTACTTTTATACTATCTCTTTGTAAATATTTGTATGAGCCCCTCCTTAATCTGAGGTACAAGAGTGCGACGCAACGATGATGATTAATGGACTAATGCCGGGTTCAAAAAAATCATTCCTGCCCTGCGATATATAATGCAGGCATTGATGCAATAAACTTTACTAAGTAGTAAATATGCTTTTACTTTGCTCCCTTTAAAAATGATGTTCTACTTATGACAGACCTTTCCAAATTTGATCCTAACGGGGCCAGTAATCCAAACAATAACATTTTCGGCCTTCCATTTTCGGAAGACGATTCCAGACTTGTGATTTTGCCAGTGCCCTGGGAGGTTACCGTAAGCTATGGTTCTGGCACATCGAGAAGTCCGGAACATATTTTTAAGGCAAGCATGCAGGTTGACCTCTTTGATGCCTATGTTCCATCTGGCTGGAGGAATGGTTTTTTCATGAGAGAAATTGACCGGAAAATTTTAATGAAAAGTGACTACCTGCGTAAAGAGGCTGAACTTTATATTGATTACATTTCGAAAGGCGCAAAAATTGAAGACAATAAGTTCATGGCGAAAAGCCTGAAGGAAATTAATGAGGGCGGATCGCTGCTGAACACCTGGGTATATGAGCAGACAAAAGCTCTTTTAGAAAAAGATAAACTCGTAGCATTGCTTGGCGGCGACCACAGCACACCCTTAGGTTTTTACAAAGCACTAGCCGAAAAATATGGTTTATTTGGAATATTGCAAATAGATGCGCACTGCGATTTGCGAAAAGCTTATGAAGGGTTTACTTACTCGCATGCTTCTATTATGTACAATGCGCTTTCGTCAATACCGGAAATAGAACGGCTGGTTCAGATAGGCGTAAGAGATTATTGCGAAGAAGAGTGGCAGTTTATATGCGACAGTAACTACAGGGTTATAACTTATTTTGATGAGCATATCAGGGAGCGGCAATATGAAGGTCAAACATGGGCACATATTGCAGATACTATTATTAATCACCTTCCACAGCAGGTTTATATAAGCTTTGATATAGACGGTCTTGATCCTAAACTTTGCCCTCATACAGGCACACCCGTTAGGGGTGGCCCGCCGGCCGAGCAGATTTTATATCTCTTTAAAAAGATAATTGAAAGCGGAAGGAAGTTGATTGGCTTTGACCTTGTGGAAGTGGGTGTGGGTGAAAGAGAAAATGACTGGGATAGCAATGTTGGGGCAAGAATACTCTGGAAAATGTGCAATTATTTTATGAAAAGTAATACAAATGCCGGATAGGTTTTACAGGATAGTTATACCCAATGTAAGGTATAAATACGTAAAGCCATTCCAGTTATCTGTACTTTTCGTAAATGCAGTTCTGCTGGCAATTCTGGCGTTTTTTAAAAATGATCCCTTAAATTTTATTTGGCCGGGTTTGCTTTTGCTGTGCGTGCTGATCATACTTTATGAAAACAGATTAAGCCATTATGCTTTCTTTAGCAAGACTAATTTTTCTGAAACAGGTTTTCTTTGGGCAATAACGGGGTGGGCTTTGCTGGGTAACTTATGGATTGCTTTTGCGGTTGCAATTGTTCGTTTATTACAGGGTTTTGTTAAGAAAAATTTTCAGTACCATTTTGCAGCAAATCAAATTGAACTAGACGCTTTTCCAAAAAAAATAGTTGACTGGCAGGATCTGCAAAATGTTGTTTTAAAAGATGGAATCCTTACAATTGACCGTAAGAATAATAAGATTATTCAAACGGAAATTTCCCTTCTTGAATCTGATGCGGTTAATGAATCAGAATTTAACGAATTTTGTCGCTTACAGCTTTCAGTAAAAATCTGAGGTTTCACTTTAATTTTATGAATCAATCTCC
>JBBRDW010000194.1:0-4598 GCA_038203525.1 Chitinophagales bacterium
TAATACGTATAAATTTTTCGTAGATTTTAATTTTTCAAACAGCATTAAAATTTTTTAATAATTACTAGGGCAAGCGGTATTAATGTTGTTTCTTTATTGTCCTAAAATTTGAAAGACTAAAATAAACGATATGTCATTTGAACAACTACAGCATTTGACAAGCGGCATGACCGACGATCAGTTTAAAAAATTTGAAACTGCTGTATATAACCTTCTTCTTCAACCTACTATATTTTCCACAACTGAAATTAGAGAAATGCACACAAAAGCAGATAGGTTGGTAAAGGCAAAAGCCTTAAAGGTTTTACAATCTTGTTGATCCTTTCTGTTCTACTTCTTCATTTAGTGTTTCTCTATTTCTATAGCCCGTCCTCCGTTTAAATAATTAAGCGAAACAGAATTGCTTTTGCGGGTGATCAAGCATTTTGCACAAATACGATTATTTGGTTTTTATTTGCAAAAATTAATTACGGTTATATGTATGAGTCACTGTTAAAAAAGGAAAATAAAATTGGCATTATTGGGTTGGGTTATGTGGGCCTCCCCATAGCGCTTGCATTTGCTAAAAAAATTAAGGTGGTTGGATTTGATATAAACGACCATCGGGTACAGTTAATGAAACATGGTATTGACCCTAGTGGTGAGCTCGAAAAAAGTGAATTTGAAAATAGTGATATCCAATTTTCCAGTAATCCTGACGATCTTAAAAGTGTAAATTTTTTTATTGTGGCAGTGCCCACCCCGGTTGATGCACATAATGTTCCAGATTTGGTACCGGTTAAAAAGGCATCCGAAACAATAGGAAAAGCCATTAAAAAAGGAGATTACGTGGTGTTTGAATCGACCGTTTATCCAGGATGTACCGAGGAAGATTGTATACCAATAATTGAACAGGTAAGCGGTTTGACTTTTAAAAAGGATTTCAAAGTAGGTTTTAGCCCTGAGCGGATCAATCCTGGCGATAAGCAGCATACCCTCCAAAACGTAATCAAAGTAGTATCGGGGTGCGATGAAATTTCGTTGGGAGAAATATCAAAAGTATATGAATTGGTAGTTGAAGCCGGTGTTCATAAAGCTTCTTCAATTATGGTAGCGGAAGCAGCCAAGATCATTGAAAATACCCAGCGAGATTTGAACATAGCACTAATGAACGAACTCTCTATTATTTTTGACAGAATGGGCATTAATACATATGATGTTCTGGAAGCTGCGGGTACTAAATGGAATTTTTTAAAATTTCAACCTGGTCTGGTGGGTGGTCATTGTATTGGTGTAGACCCATATTACCTGACATATAAAGCTGCTGAACTAGGTTTTAACAGCCGTGTAATACTAGCTGGACGATATATTAATGACAATATGGGAAATTACCTGGCTAAAAAAATTTTACAGCATGTTATTGGGCATTGCGAAAATGTCAAGAAGGCTAAAATTCTCGTATTGGGCGTAACATTCAAGGAAAACGTAAGCGACATAAGAAATTCTAAGGTGGTAGATGTAATAAAAACTTTACAGTCCTATCATTTAAATGTTTTTGTAAGCGATCCGTATGCAAGCCCACACGAATTAGAAGAAGAATATGGCATAAAACTGATTGAAAAGCTTGAAAATGATTATGATGCCATTATTGTTTCTGTTCCGCACGAACCTTACCTGGCTTATACTGATCAGTACTTTTCATCAATTACCAATAAGGATGCTCTGTTAGCCGACTTAAAAGGCGTTTACAAAGGAAAAATTACAGGTTGCAAATACTGGAGTTTTTAGTGAATCGAAAAGATAACTATGAAATTAGTTGGTGGTTAGTGGTTGATCGTTGCGGCGGCAAATCTCCGTGTACCTCTGTGTCTTTGTGCCTCCGTGGTTCAAAAATCGTTGGTGGTTGGTCGTTGATCGTTGCGGCGACAAATGAATATTGAATAATCAAAATACCCTGGAGCTACTTTTAGACTTTGTTACTTTGTGGTTCAAAAACGGACGTTGATCGTTGCTAATTGATTGTTGGCTTTTGCTTATGTCTTTTGCCTTACTCGTTCTCCGTTTTAACTTTTTACTTCTTCCTCTGTGGTTCAAATATCCATCACAGCAACTAAAAAGGCCCTCACATTACTGCAAGGGCTGTCAATGAAAACAATTCATAACTAGTATTCAATTTAAACACTCTAATAGAGATCATTCAACATAAAACTACTGCGGAATATACGATACCACATCGCTTACAACTTCCTGGTTTCGCACACCGGCAAGTTTGTATTTAAAAAAGTAGCGCTTTCCACCCTCCAGGTTGTCAAACAAGAATTTACTTTTCGACGAAGTAAATATTTTCCAGTTAGTTTCAAGGGTTGGGTCATTGCTCAACATGAACACAACCGCCTTCATGCCGGGTTGAGATTTTGCAACACATAAAAGCTCACCATTATTTATTCCCGGAGAAACTTTTGGTGGCTCCGGTTTTTCGAGCGGTGCCGATGGTTTTCTCGGCTGGGTAAATTTAATACCGCTGCTTTCAAGCATAATGGTATCTCCATTAGCTACTGCCGTAACCTCGTTACCCAACTGGTGGAAAAGATCGGTAATCAGGCTACGTTTTGCATCGCGAAGCATGATTTCGACTTTAGTGCCGCCTGCTGCTTTTTGAATGAGCTGCTGAAACTTGCCCTGTTCTGCTACGATGCTGCTAACCAGCGTTTGTTGATCCGGAAAATTTGTATTGCCGGTCATGTTACCTATAATTACATTTAAAGCCTCACTAAATAATGCCAGGCTAAGTGAGTTATAGCCATTGGTAGTGCGTACCATTGTTTTTGGGATTTAGGGTTAAAAAAATTAAAATTTTGTATAATATTCAGGCCTGAATATTAATAACTTACGCAATAGTGTTTTTATTGCAAACTTCCTGATATTTATTTTTAAACACTGTGTTATAAGCTGTTACCTGTCAAAAAAACACCAAATCAGGGCATAACGGAAAGCACATTCCGCAGATCATGATGTTCGAGTCCGGACATCCAATAATCATTAAAGGAGAGATGAGGATCAGGTCTGGAAAAAAGATGATCATTTTTAAAGAAATGACATTAAAGTTGAATGAAGCGAAGCTCTTTTTCGGGGACATGATAATAAAGTCAAGAGAAACGATGATCTTTTTTAGAGAAACGATTATAAAGGTTAGAATAAAGAATATTAAGATGGAAAAAATGATCATAAATAGTGGAGAAGCGAAACACTATGTTGTGCAATAGTTGCTGTTTTACCGGTGTTATAAAAGGTTTTTTAATGGAATAAATTTTCCGTTGAGCTAATCGGGTATAAGTTAAGGTAAGGTGAACCAAGGCAATTTTGAGACTTTACCCTATATTTGCGCCTTGAAAAAAGAGTTCTTTTTGGGAAACACTATTTCTTATCCGGATCTAAACAAAAATAAGCGAGCCTTAATAGCAATATAATCCTATCGCTTATATAACTCAATAGGCCAGGCAACAGATTTAAACTCTGCTGCCTTTTTTATTATTATCTTTTTAGATTTCAAACTCCCAAATTGGGATTGAGAAAGGCGAAGCCGTGGAGGAATAGCCGGTAGCCGTTGGAATGTAGAATATAGTTGTAAGTTCTAAGTATTAAGTTAAAACATTCGTGCATAAGTGGCAAAGGGGGAATAGCCGGTATTTCATATCCTAAGTCCAGAGCCGTCTAGCTGAATTTATTTCAGCTTCCCCTGGAAAAAAGAGAAGTTAAAAGAAACCTTAGTGCCTCTTACTGCATTGGTTTGTTTGTGGTTCAGAAAATAAGTCATAAGTTAAGTATTAAGTAAGAATTATTGCTGATAACATTCGTGCCTCTTAGCGCTTTAGTGTCTTTGTGGTTAAAAAAAAGCGGCCAAAAAAAATACATGAAATTTTATTTTCCGATACTTTTTGTTGCATTCGCATTGGTACTCTCCTGCAACAGCGCTAAAAACCTGCAGCAGCTAGTATATTTACAGGATAGCACTACTGCTGAAAAACTTATTGTTAACCAGGCTGAACCTATTATACAAGCAGGGGACCGATTAGGTATTATAGTTAATGCGTTCAACCCTGCGTCGGCTGCGCCTTATAATTTAGGGGGCGGTATACAAACTGAAACACTAACAGGAACGGCTGTTTCAAATAATAATGTAACGGGCGGTTACCTTGTTAAGCAGGATGGTACCATCCAGTTCCCACAATTCGGATCGATACTGGCGGGCGGGAAAACCACTCAACAATTAGCTGCAACATTAAATGAAAGATTACAAAAGTTTGTAACAGACCCGCTGGTGACGGTAACTTTTTTAAATTATAAAATAACAGTATTGGGCGACGTAAACCGGCCGGGCCCAATTCCGGTACCGGATGGAAAAATTAACGTTATAGAGGCCATTGGTATAGCTGGCGACATGACGATGTTTGGCAGAAGAGATAATATATTAGTTATAAGGGAACAAAATGGCATACGAGCGTTTGGAAGATTAAACATACTATCAAAAAATATATTCAATTCTCCTTATTACAATTTGCAGCAAAACGATGTGGTGTATGTAGAAATGAATAAGAATAAAGCATTTTTAAGCGATCAAT
>JBBRDW010000195.1:0-4377 GCA_038203525.1 Chitinophagales bacterium
GAAGGTTTTATGTGATGCATCGAGTGTAAGGGCAGGATCGAAACCACCACGCGATGCAAGTAGTTGAGCCGCCGCTTTTTCTACCAGTATGTTCGCTTGTTTTGCAACGGGGTGATATGTTTTTACCTGCTGCATAAATGCATCAACAGAAAAAAGCTGCGCATTATTTTGCTGAGCAAATGAATACCGGCACAGTAAAATAAAAAAGATGATCAAATACTTCTTCATGATAATTTTTTTGAGCCCAACTGCAGATTTACTATGAAGCATCCTTGCGTCGCACGCTTGTACGCCTTGTCCACTGCTGACCGTCAACCGTCCACCGATGGCTGTTGACGGTGGACTGTTGACCTGTATTTAGAACGTACAAGAGTGCGACGCAACGAAAGCTACATTCATATTTTATTGCCGGGCCCATAATTGTATTTATTTTTTTGCTTCGTCTGCGCCTGTTGGAGCTTTGTAATATTCCGGCGGAAAACCGTTTATGTTTCGCCACAGTTCGTAACCAATGGCTACATCTTTAAGCAAAGCAATACCATTTGCGCCGCCACCCATACGCAACTGTTTTGGCCAGGGTTTATCGCTTGGATCTTCACTTACCAACACCCTGAATTTGCCCTCTTTATTGGTCTTGTTTTCTACGGCCGAAACCACACCACTAAAACTTCCGTAAGATGCTGCAGGCCAGCCGCTGAAAACGATTGCGGGGAAACCATCGAATATAAAACGAACTTTTTGCCCTGTAGAAATAAGTGGCTGATCCATGGGTTCTACAAACATTTCAACGGCATATTGAAAATGATCGGGCACCATTTCAATAATCATATCGCCTTCTTTTAAAACCTCGCCAATGCCCGCTTTTTTGGCTGCAACAATTTGCCCGCTTTGTGGTGCCAGCACATAATACAACTGGTTGCGTGCATCGTAACTGGCATACATATTCTGCAGCTTTGAAATATCAGCATCAGTTGATGCGGCATTAGAAAGTGAAGAAAATTTATCGCCTTCGGCTTTGGAAATTTTATCGGTGTAATCCTGCATGGTGCTGTTTTTTTCAATGCGCAGGCTAATGAGTTCCTGCTTCGATTGAAGAAATTTATTTTCAGCACCAATACGTTTGGCCTGTGCATTTTGGAACGACACTTTTCTTCGCTCAAAATCTACCAGCGAAATTACGCCACTATCAAGCATTTGATTGGCGGCATCTATCTGCCGCTGTGTTACAGCAAGCTCATTTATAACCGCGTTAAGATCGGTACTATCGCTTTGCACTTTCAAATGCTGCTGCTGAAGTTTAATATCTATCTGGTTTAATTTAAGTGCAAGGCCCTGCGTTAAAGCACCCACCTGCGTTTCGGCTGTTCCTGCTTTATTTTTGTAGCCTTCTGCAGAAATGCCTTTAGCATCAATTTGCTGCTGTGTTCTGTAGAGCAACGCTGTGTCTAAGTAGTCTACTTTAACTTCTCCCAATTGCAGGATGGTATCGCCGGGTTTTACATTATCGCCTTCTTTTACATACCATTTTACCACGCGGCCGGCTATAATACTATTTACCTGCTGCGGCCTCTGCTCTGGGCGCAATGTGGTAATGTCGCCTTTAGCTTTTATGTTCTGTGTCCATGGAAGAAAAAGAATTACAATTAGCGAAATGAGTATTCCAATCATCCATTTTTTAACGGTATTTTTTTTATCAATCCGGTAAACAGACTGAAATGACGTATAGGCAGTATTGGCCTGCATATCTGTTATATCTCTGTTTAAAAAATTATTCATTTCTTAATTGATTTTTGATTGAATTTCATTCCAGGTTCCTTCGGTTTTCAGGGTGCCGTTTTCCAACCATAATACTTTATCGCATGCCTGTGCCACCAAAGGATTTGCGGTAACAATTATTATAGTTGATGTGGTGTCTGTTTTCAAATATTCCAGTATGTTTTCTGCGTATTTATTATCAAGATCAAGAAGCGGTTCTTCAAGTAATAAAAGGCGGTGTTTACCAAGAATTGCCCTCATTAATAAAATAGTTTGAATTACTTTTTTTGATAACCGTTTACCCGCCGGATCAAGCAACGTATCGTAGCCTTCTTTCTGAGATTGAATAAAATCTATTAATCCGGTAACATTGGCCAGTGCCGAAACTTCAGATATGCTTATTGCTTCGTTACCCATAGTTAGGTTATCCAGCAGGCTTGCTTTAAAAATATCCTGAGCATTTAATAAAATGCCGGTTTGCAAACGCAGCGAGTGCAGGTTATAATTGCCAACAGGAACTTCATCAATTAACACATTGCCTTCAAAATCTTTGAACGCACCGGTAAGTAACCGAAGCAAGGTTGATTTACCGGAGCCTGATTTACCCATAACCGCAATATGACGGCCCGGCTTTAGTGTAAAAGACAACTGATTTAATACCCTGTTGCCATCAGGGTATTGAAAACTAACCTCATCAAAACGAATGGCAACACCTTCAAATTTTGGGCCCAGCTCAATGGTTCCTTCCTTCTCTGTTTCGGTTTCAGTTATTTTGCCCAATTTTTCAAGAGCCGTTAAAACATCGTATACTTTATCAAGACTGGTAATAAATTTTTCTACTGCCCCAATAATAGTAAGTATCACAATTTCTGCAGCTACAAACTGACCAATGTTTAGTTGCTGATCAACCAATAATATGGAACCTACAATCAGCATTGCTGCTGTAATCATAATCTTAAACGTTATCAGGCTCCAGTACTGCTTCTGCAATACTCTAAAATGTGCAGTATGTGCCTCAAGATAGCCTGTTGTAAGCCGGTCGGTTTCGCTTAAGTGCAGCGATGTACCCTTTGAGTACTTAAACGTTTTAATGGTTCGTGCTATTTCTTCCAACCAAGATGCTACACTGTATTTGTAATCGCTGGCCCGCATATTTGTTTCCATTCCTTTAACAGATGTAAAGCGGAGGATAAGTATGAGCAGCAGGAACATCACCATACCAAAAACAATAAATACCGGGTGATAAAAAGAAAGCAGTATTAACCCAAAGATCATCTGAATGGTAGCAGCTGGTATATCAAGCAATAATTTCGACATTCCTTTCTGTAAAGACATTGTATCGAAAAACCTGTTCACTACTTCGGGCAGGTAATAATTGTCCATCTTTTCAATATTTATCTTCGGCAGCCTGTCTGCAATTTCAAATGAATAACGCACAAAAATTTTCTGCTCAATTTTCTCGGTTATCTGCATTTGCTTAACCTGAAGCAGGCCGTTGAAAAACACCCCCAGCACAACCAAAAAAATAAGAATAACGATAGAGGTAGAAACCGAACCCGCCAAAACAAAACTGATAATCGTTTGAATGCCTAACGGCAAAGAAAGCTGCACCAATCCTGCAAAGATGGAGAATGCATATATTGCGTAAATATCTTTCCTGTCAAGAACAAGCAGTTTATACAGCTTGGCTAAAGCAGCCCCCAAAGCATTTTTTCCAGATAATGTTGCCATGTTTAATTCTTGTATAATCAACTACAGATCGATTTATTTTTAGACACCCAACTGCAGAATAAGCATGCCACTTTACTTGCGTCGCACTCTTGTACAAAGTAAATATAATTCAGCACTCAACAGCCATATCCTTTTGGTTACAGGTTGTCGTATTCATAGAGTGCATCGATATGCGTTCCTGCGTCCATTTCAAAAACAGATTTAATTAAGCCATCTTTCAACCCGTAAACCCAACCATGCAGATGGGGTCGTTTTTCGTGCGCCCATGCCCGCTGAATAATAGCAGTTTGCGCAAGGTGCATTACCTGCTCTTTTACGTTTAATTCTACCAGCCTGTTTGTACGTTCTTCGTCGCTTTTAATTTCATTCAGTTCGCTTCTGTACAGGCTATAAACGTCTTTAATATTGCGCAGCCACATATTCAATACATGCTGGTAGTCATAGCTGGTCATGGCAGCTTTTATACCCCCGCAGCCATAGTGGCCGCACACAATTATATGCTTTACTTTCAAGTGATTAACTGCATAATCCAAAACACTTAGCAGGTTAACGTCTGTGTGCACCACCATATTGGCGATGTTGCGGTGAACGAAAATTTCGCCGGGTTGGGTACCCGTAATCTTATCTGCCGGTACACGGCTGTCGCTGCAGCCGATCCATAAAAATTCTGGTGTTTGTAAATGAGCAAGCCGGTTGAAATAATCCGGATCTTCTTCAATCATTTCGCTGGCCCATGCTTTATTTTCGAGCAACAATTTTTCGTAAGCAGTCATAATATTTTCTTTTATGGTTATACACTATTTTATTAACTAACTGGCACAAAAGTCTCTGCACATTTAGCCGTACAACTGTCCCGCCAAGGCGGGACTTAAAGCTTTCTGTAATTTTAAT
>JBBRDW010000196.1:0-4138 GCA_038203525.1 Chitinophagales bacterium
TAGCAAACCTTCACTTCTTCTTTTGATGGTGTCAATGCCCAACTCAAGATCGTGAACTGCTGCAGATTTGTTGGTCATGTGCATCACTGATTTCTCGAGCCTGTTTTTTAAAGTATCGGCAAGTGATGAAATAGGGGCGACAGAATTCATTATTTCATGCGTCATTACGCCCAGCAATCTTTGCCAGGCCTGCGATTCGCTTTCATCCAGCGCTTCGCTGATATTTTGAAATGCTATGAGCTTAAATTTTTTTCCATCTGTAGCAAAAGCAGTCGCGGATAGCAACACCTTAAACGATCCTTTTTCCAGGTGGGCTTTTGTAACTTTCCCATCGCCGGGTTTAAGCGCGATGACATCATTGTATAAATCATTGTCGCGCTTTGCAAGTGAGTGAATGGTTTTTAGATAGGGCAATTGCAGCATTTGTTTTAAAGATTCATTCATCCACATTACCTCACCCGATTCATTTTCATAGGAAAGAATTCCTGTCTCTACCAGTTCAAGAATTTTTTGCAGGTATTGATACTGGGTCTCTTTTTCTTTGCTTATTATTTTAAAAGTACTGTTGATCTGGTTGAATCCCTCACGCATAGGCTGTAACTCAGCCGGGGCATGTTTTACATCAAAATATCTTGAGAAATCACGGTAGTGTATTGATTCCACAAATTGTTTAATCTCATCCTGCGATTTGTGCTGGAAGCGGTATAATTCAATAAGCTGGTATGCAATAACAGGAGCAATCAAAATAAGATAAGTATGCCATCCCTGCAATAAAATAAATGCAAAAGCAAAAAGGGTGGCAAATAGAAACACCACTCTCACCGCTATCCTCAATTCTAATCTTTTTATCATAGCAAATAACCCTGTTCATAAAGGGGAGAACCAACAATTGTTTTAAAATATAATTTATGCATTGATACCTTCACTTTAAAAGTAAACAAGATAATTTTCAATTTATCGAATTAATTTATCCGGCAATCGCTCTTATTGCGCCTGTATGGGATGGGGTTTCATATATCGTATTTACTCAATCTCCTGTACAATGCAGTCCTCGTAAGCCCTAGCTCTTTTGCCGCCCTGCTTATGTTTCCATTGTGTTTTTCGATCACAAGTAAAATCGTATTTTTTTCTACCGTGTTTAAATTTAGATCCGCAGGCTCCGCCTCCTGCAGTACTTTAGATTCGATAGGAGAAAAAATAAGGTCAGATGCTGTTAGTTCCTGTCCATCTGACATAATCACGGCCCGCTCCATAGTGTATTGTAGCTCCCGTACGTTGCCAGGGAAAAGATATTGTTTCAGTTTATCAAGTGCCTTCGAATCAAATACAGGCTCTGGTTTTAGGTATTTTCCCGCATACATTTTTGCAAAATGTTTTGCAAGAATAACAATGTCGTCTTCTCTTTTCCGTAATGGAGGCACCACTATCTCAACAGTATTTATCCTGTAAATAAGATCTTTTCTAAAACGGCTTTCGTTGGCAAGTTCGCCAATATGCAGATTCGTAGCGCATATTAATCGTATGTTGATGTCTATTGCCTGGTTACTTCCCAGCCGCGTTACCTGCCTGTTCTGTAAAACACTTAATAGTTTTGCCTGCTGCTGCAAAGAGATATTTCCAATTTCGTCAAGAAATAATGTGCCTCCGCTTGCAGCCTCAAATCTTCCGGCCCGGTCTTCATTTGCACCGGTAAAAGATCCCTTTTTATGGCCAAATAATTCGCTCTCAAAAAGTGTTTCCGTTAATGCACCCACGTCTACTTTTACAAAAGGTTTCTCTGCGCGAAGAGATTGCTGATGGATGGCCTTCGCGATAAGTTCTTTGCCCGTTCCGTTTTCTCCAAGTATTAGAATGTTCGCATCAGTAGGTGCTATTTTTTCTATTTTTAAAAAAATATCATTCATTACTTCTGAGTGGCCAAGTAATTCTTTGCCTATTACAGAATCGCCCGAAGGAACCGCAGGGCCAGCATGTTTCCCTTTTTTTCTTAGTGTTTCTTTTATAGTTTCAATTAGCTTTTCATTATGCCAAGGTTTTACTACAAAATCCGATGCGCCTTCTTTCAAAGATCGCACGGCAAGGTCTATATCGCCATAGGCTGTAATCATAATTACAGATGCCTCAGAACCAAGTTCTTTTATCTTATTCAACCAGAAGATGCCTTCATTTCCTGTGTTGATAGAACTTGTAAAATTCATATCAAGCAATATGAGGTCGAATGATTGTTTTGATAAAAGCCAGCGTATATTTTCAGGATTTTTTTCGGTGACAACTTCTTTCACTTCTGTTTTTAGCAGCAGCCTTACAGCAGTCAGCACATCAGTATCATCGTCTATAATTAATATACAGGCATTCTTAAGCAACATATTCTATCAGGTATTTATTTTTTCAATATCGGTTATTTTGAAATTTTAATGGAAGATTAAATTTGAATGTATGGTTGACTAATTAATGAAAAAATTATCATATCCCATAAAATCACTGTTAATTTCATCGGTCACCGGTTCACTTGAACAAGATAGCTGCAATTATACCATAAATACAAAAGCATGGCAATTAATTTTTTATGTAATTAGGCTTTAAAAAATCCTGTATCAAAAACGTACAGTTGCTGTGTGGTTGTGAATTTTATTTAATAAGGGAATGTTAGTTGAGCAATTGTATTCTTTAAAGCCGCCCATATAATTTTTGCGGATAAAATTATTTTTACTGTTATATTTATTTTCAAATTTATTAACATGATTTTTTCAAAATTAGCTGCTTCCACGTGTTTGGTTCTGTCTGTATTTTTTACAGAAGCCCAACAAGTGAAAAACACTTCGTACAAAACGCCATCAGGAGAAAAAGTTTTAAGGCTTGAAATGATCGTACCTGTTGATAACAAGACCGCATGGAATTATTTCACCAAAGATGCGCTTTTACAAAAGTGGATCGCGCCTTTAGCCCACATTGAATTAAAGACAGGTGGATTTATTTTAACCAACTATGATATCAATAAGCAGCTCAGTGATAGTACATCAATAAGGCTCGCCATTATTAATTACTTGGAGGGAGAATTGCTTACTTTAAAGGTAAAGCTTAACGATAATTTTACACCAGAGGTGCAAAGCGAAGACGGCAATCTGCAGGAGTTAATTCAATTTATAGATATGGGAGGTAATAAAACGAAACTCATTTCATCAATGATAGGCTGGGGAAAAGGAGATAGCTGGGATAAGACCTATGATTTTTTTGTAAAAGGAAATATCTGGACGTATGAAGAATTGTTTAAGGCAATTAAATAATCAATATCCCCATTTTTCTTTGCCGGCACCATGCCACAACTCACGAGGTTACATTGCTACCGCACCTGTATCAAAACCGAACACTAATTGTATCACTAAGGAACATCTTCGTAGATCACCTCGCCTGTAACTTATTGACAATCACGAACGTTAAAACATGGCATCGTGTTAATGGTATATTGCAGGTAGAGCGTTAGCATTTTTCTCATAGCGTAAAGGCTCCCGGCTCAAACCGGGAACCTTTTTAAAAAAACTAAAAATATAAATTGTGGATAGAGTAATTGCAAAGAAATATTGGTCTCGAAAAAGAATTCTCACTATAGCAGGAATTGTAGGAGTTGTAGTATTGATTGGAGCCAGTTATTATTTCACATCGGGTAAGAGCCGGTTGAATGTGGATACAGAAAGAATAACCATCAGTGAAATAACAAAGGGCTCTTTCCAGGAAAATATTCCTGTGAACGGAATAGTATTACCGCTTACTACTATATATCTTGATGCTGTAGAAGGTGGCCGTGTTGAGGAAAAATATGTGGATGATGGCGCAATGATGAAAAAAGGACAACCAATTTTAAGATTGTCGAATACTGATCTGCAATTGGGATTGGTTACCCAGGAAACCAACGTGTATAACCTGCTGACTCAAATGCAAATTTCGAAAAATGCTGCTCAACAAAATACGGTGAGCAAACTCAATCAAATGACGGATGTAGAGAGCCAGCTAAAAGAGGCAGAACGAGTTTATAAATTAGACAAACATTTGTATGACCAAAAAGCAATTGGCTCGCAGGAATATGAAAAAGCTTTAAATGATTATAATTATTACAGGCAAAAGGAATCACTCACACAAACAA
>JBBRDW010000197.1:0-4053 GCA_038203525.1 Chitinophagales bacterium
GATATGATGTGGGAAGATGAACCATTGGAGAAATTGACCGACGATAACGAGCTGGTTGCATACAGGCATATTGGTTTCTGGAAATGTATGGATGCACTCAGAGATAAAATAGAATTAGAAGCATTATGGCAAAACAATGAGGCAAAATGGAAACTGTGGTAAACCTTCAAGAACTGCAATCTTATTATAAAGGCAAAAAAATTTTTGTTACCGGACACACTGGTTTTAAAGGTGCGTGGTTAATCTCATGGCTGCATTTACTGGGTGCAGAAGTAAAAGGTTATGCCCTGGAGCCTGAATATGAAAACTGCCTTTTTAATTTACTGCAACCTTTGAACATTGCTGAAAGTGTAATAGCAGATATAAGAAACAAAGAAAAACTCTCTAAAGAAATTCTTTCCTTTCAACCGGATTTTATTTTTCATTTAGCTGCGCAGCCATTGGTGCGCAGGTCTTATGAAATTCCTTCTGAAACTTTTGAAGTAAATGCAATAGGCACTGCCAATGTGCTGGAAGTGCTAAAAGCATTGAATAAAAAATGTACTGCTATTATTGTTACAACTGATAAAGTTTACGAAAACAAAGAGCAGGATATTCTGTACAAGGAAGAAGATTCATTAGGTGGTTACGACCCTTACAGTGCAAGTAAAGCCTGCACAGAGATTGTAGTAAGTTCTTTTCGTAACTCTTTTTTCCATCCCTCTAAAATTGATGAACACCAAAAAGCGATCGTAAGTGTACGTGCCGGAAATGTAATTGGAGGAGGGGATTGGAGTAAGGACAGGATAGTGCCTGACATAATAAAATCGTTAATCCAAAAACAGACGATTGAAGTGCGCAATCCTGCCGCAGTTCGTCCATGGCAGCATGTATTGGAACCATTGGGTGGTTATCTTTTAGTAGGCGGACTTTTACATGAGAAACCAAAGGAAATTTCTAACGCTTACAATTTTGGCCCTTACCGGGAAGATCATCTTACGGTAAAAGAATTGGTTGAATTGGCTATACAAACCTGGGGCAACGGAAAATGGAATAATGCATCAGATCATACGCAACCGCATGAAGCCGTGTTGCTGAAACTTGATATTTCGAAAGCGATCAACGAATTAAACTGGAAACCAAAACTGAACGCAGCCAATGCTATTGGATGGGCAATCAATTGGTATAAAAAACCTGAAAGCGAACAGGCTAATTTTACTTTTGAACAAATCAACCAGTATCTTGCTTTATGAATTTTTTGCAAACCTCATTAGCAGGAAGTTATATTATCGAGCTTTCACCATTTAGTGATAGCAGGGGTTGGTTTGCACGTACCTATTGTAAAGATGAGTTTCAGCAAATTGGGCACACTAAAGAATGGGTGCAGTTGAATCATTCAGCTACTTATAAATCTGGCAGTATTCGTGGAATGCATTACCAGTTGCAGCCATTCCGTGAAATTAAAATGGTAAGGTGTATTGCGGGTACTGTGTTTGATGTGATAATTGATTTAAGGAAAGGATCATCAACTTTTTTACATTGGTTTGGTGCGGAGTTATCTGCTCAAAACAAAAAGATGCTCTACATTCCGGAAGGGTTTGCACATGGCTTTCAAACCCTTAATGATGACTGTGAGCTGATTTATCATCATACCGAATTATATACACCCGATGCTGAAGCAGGGATAAAATATGATGAGCCGTTGGTTAATATTCAATGGCCTTTGCCGGTAACAGAGATTTCGGAACGGGATAAAAATCATCCTTACCTGGATATTCATTTTAAAGGAATTTAATTATGCAATGCAGATTTTGTAAGACCGAATTAGAGCATGTTTTTGTAGACCTGGTTAATTCGCCTGCGTCAAATTCTTTTTTAACTGCCGAGCAACTCAACGAACCCGAAACATTTTATCCTTTAAAAGTTTATACCTGTCATAATTGTTTTTTGGTGCAGGTAGATGAGTATCAAAAATCTGATGCAATATTCGACAGCAGCTATGTCTATTTTTCTTCTTACTCCACAAGCTGGTTGCAGCATGCAAAGAATTATACAGAATTAATGTCGGAAAGATTTGGTCTTAATGAAGCATCGCAGGTTATTGAAATCGCTTCTAATGATGGTTACCTTTTGCAGTATTTTAAAGAGAAAAATATACCAGTACTTGGCATTGAACCAACCATTAACACAGCCGAAGTTGCAAGAACAAAAGGAATTGAAACTGTTACAGAATTTTTTGGTGTTGATCTTGCGGATCGTTTAGCCAATACCTGGCAAACAAAAGCTGATTTATTGCTTGGCAATAATGTGTTGGCACATGTTCCCGACATTGTTGATTTTGTTGCCGGCATGAAAATTATTTTAAAAGATACCGGCGTGGTTACCATGGAATTTCCACACCTGATGCAGTTGGTTGATAACAACCAGTTCGATACCATTTACCACGAGCATTTCTCTTATCTTTCTTTCGCCACAGTAAAACAAATTTTTGAATCGCAGGATTTGGAAATGTTTGATGTGGATGAAATTCCCACGCATGGCGGCTCTTTAAGAATTTATGCCAAACACAAAGAAGATAACAGCAAAGAAATATCGGGCAATGTGCAAACACTTATAGATAAAGAAGCCGCAAAAGGAATGACGGGGCTTTCTTATTACGATAACTTTCAACAAAAAGCTTTGAAAGTAAAATTAAATATATCCGATTTCCTCATTCAACAGAAAAGGGCGAATAAAAAAGTGGCTGCTTATGGCGCTGCAGCCAAAGGAAATACGCTGCTTAATTATTGTGGCATTAAAAATGACCTCATCAATTTTGTTGTAGATGCCAACCCGCATAAGCAAAATAAATTTTTACCAGCCAGTCATATTCCTGTAAAGGATGAACAATATTTAAAAGAGCAGCAACCGGATTATGTTATTATCCTGCCCTGGAATTTAAAGGAAGAAATAATCAATCAGCTTGCTTATATAAAAGAATGGGGCGGCAGGTTTGTGATACCTGTTCCCGAATTGCAGTTGATTTAAAAGAAAAAGAAATATTTTGGGCCAGGCAATAAATAATTACTCATCGTTCCTTGCGTCGCACTCTTTTACTGAAGAATATAATGCAGCAAAAGCTACAAGCTATTAGTTGTAAGCTGCAAGCAAAATGTAAGCGCTAAAAGCTCATAGCTGTTTTTCAGTACAAGAGTGCGACGCAACGAAAGCTAAATAGTAAAGCGAAAGCCGGGTTCAAAAAAATTGTATTTAATAATATTTATCATGAAGAAAATCCTGGTAACAGGCGCTACTGGCTTTATCGGCAACTATGTTGTACAGGAATTATTGAAAAATAATTGCACCGTAATTGCTACTTCTTCTGATGAACAAAAAGCCAATCAATATTCCTGGTTTAGCAACGTAAAATATATTCCTTTTAAACTGGAAAATTTCGATAGCACAGTAAACTACACCTCCTTTTTTGATAATCCCGAAGCTGTAATACATTTGGCCTGGGAAGGCTTGCCAAATTACAAATCGCTGTTTCATTTTGAAATTAATTTACCGCGACATTTTGCATTTTTAAAAAACCTGGTGCTTAACGGAGTTGCAGACATTACCGTTACCGGAACCTGTTTTGAATATGGTATGCAGCAAGGCTGCCTTGCTGAAGATTTACCATCTGCGCCTGCTAATCCTTATGCTTTAGGGAAAGATACACTTCGTAAATTTTTGCAGGAACTACAGAAGGCAAACCCATTTCATTTAAAATGGGTGCGCCTTTTTTATATGTATGGCAGCGGGCAAAATGCTAATTCCTTACTTTCGCAGCTTGACAGAGCTTTGGTAAATGGCGAAAGAAGTTTTAATATGAGCGGCGGGGAACAGGTACGAGATTATTTGCCGGTGGAAAAAGTGGCTGAATACTTGGCAGCAATTGCATTGCAGCACAACGTGGAAGGCATTATTAATTGTTGCAGTGGAAAGCAAGTTACAGTAAAAGAACTGGTAGAAAATTATCTTGCAGAAAAACAGAAAAATATTGCGCTAAACCTTGGCTTTTATCCTTATCCGGATTATGAACCAATGCGT
>JBBRDW010000198.1:0-4023 GCA_038203525.1 Chitinophagales bacterium
TTTCATTTTGCACTAAACGCTTCACTTACCTTCACGGCTATTGGGTAAGGATATTGCTCAAATGCAACCAACCCCCGATAGAATTCGCTGGTAATAAAATCCTTTCCGTTTAAATCCCTTAAATGGTTAACAACCTGGTAGCTCTTTGGTCAAAACATAAAATCTTTTGCCGTGGCTTTAGCAGTCCATTGTCCAATACCTGTTTGTCTATAAATTTTATATTAGGTCGAATTCAATTCACCTGAATCATAATGTTAAACATAATGATCAAGAACGTCTTTCTTTTTGTTTTTAGTGGATAAATTTTCCCATTCCATCCCGTACGTTCCTATCTGCGCACCCATTATTAACCCTGGAATATCTCGCAGGCATAGCTTTCAATGCGGCGATATTAAAAGCGGGCACTTTTGGTGCAGAAAATTAATACTGTTTAGTTCGCTTTCCTTTATGCGGCCAAAATCCATAATTGGAAATGGGTAATTCAAATCTACATAAATGGGATACAGCTTTTGGCAACCAGGTATTAGCATTGCGGCAAGCAAATAAAATATTAAATTGTATTTGCATAAACATAGTACCCCGCAGCAGATTGCTCATAATACCTAAGAACGTACCAGTAATTGACACCACCGGCGATGCAATGAAATACTTATGTAAAGCCAAAGTCATTCGAACTTCTTTTCTACTGAGTATAATATTTTTTCATCAGTTTCACTTAGGGTGCGGGTGGTGTCCTGTACCCAATGCCGTTTAAATGCAACGATTGCAGCGGTGGTATCTTTTATGTTGTAACCAATAATGCGTAATGCCTGCAAATGATTAAATGTTTTTGGAATAATAATGTTGGAAGTATCATCGTACCAATAGCCGAAACCTTTGCTGGCAAGCTCTTTCCACGAAAAGAAAATATTGGGATCGTTTTTTCTTGTGGGTGCAATATCCGCATGGCCAATAAAATTTGCGGTGGGAATATTATATTTTTTTTTGAGCGATTCGAGTAATACCAACAAGCTCTTCATTTGTGCATTACTGAAAATTTCAAAGCCATTATTATCGAGTTCAATACCAATGCTGCTGCTGTTAATATCTGCATCGTTGCCCCATTTACCAATACCTGCATGCCATGCACGCATATAATCGTTTAGCATGTGATGTATGGTACCGTCTTTACAAATTACATAATGCGCACTAACCTGTGTACGTGTAAGCGTAAATGTTTTTAGCGTTTCATCGCAACTGTTTTGCGCAGTATGATGAATGATAACAAAGTTGGGTTTGCGCAAATTAAAATTGGTTGTACCTGCAAAGTATGGTGCAGTATTAAAAGAATCTTCCAACGGATATTGTTTCAAGGTAGCAGCAAAATCTTTCGATTGTTTCTTATAGCTTTTATTCGTTGCCGCATAAGGATTGTGTGAGCAACTGTAAATAGCAGTGATAAACGCAAACACTATAAATCTCAGCAAGGTTTTTAAAGTATTCATTGCATGAATTTATACATTCAATTGTAAATGTATTTTTTTTGTGTTGCTTATTATTTGAAAAGTAATTAATAGAAAAATGCAAGGTGGCTATTCCTGGTTTAAGCGATGGCTGTTTTTTTATTGATTCAATACAATTCTTTTTACCCAGGCATTGGTACCATTGGCATCGTCTCTTGCGTCGCACTCTTGTGCTTTGGGAATATGACGCAGCTTTTACCGAAGCGAAAAGAGGATTAACATCCGCTTGAATCTTTGCTGCGATAAAAGCTCCATATCATTACAGAATGTACAAGAGTGCGACGCAACAGACGATGCCTCAACATTTGAAAGCCCGGTCCTAAAAAAATTCTTTATTCCAGTTAGCTAAAATTTGAAAGACTTCCGCCACAACTATAAGGTAATAAAAATGGTATCTTTAACGCTCTTTTCCTGAGCAGTAATTTTAAAAAAAAACTACGTGCATGACACCTCCGCAGAGCAGTAACATTGGAACGAAACAAAAAGCATTGGTAGTAAACCTTGACCCACAGATATACGGTTCTTTCGCCGAAATAGGAGCGGGTCAGGATGTGGCTGCCAATTTTTTTAAAGCAGGCGCATCTTCGCGTACCATTGCCAAAACAATGTCGGCCTATGATATGCATTATTCAGATGCCATCTATGGCGCAGAAAAAAAACGTCGTTATGTTAGTGAGAGCAGGCTGATAACAATGCTTGATCATGAATACGGATTGTTGATTGAACGTTTAACCGAACAGCGTGGCGCCACTTCTACTTTCTTCGCTTTTGCCGATACGGTTGCTGCACTTAATTATCACAAAACAAATGTTGGTCATGGATGGATGGGTGTGCGTTTTCAACTGCAACCTGATGGCGCTTTTAATGATGTGATATTACATGTAAAGCTATTGGATAACGATAACAACCTGCAACAACAGGCAGTTGGTATTTTAGGTGTTAACCTTATTTATGCGTGTTTTAAGTGTAAACAGAATGTAACGTTGTTCCTGCTTTCCTTGATGGATGATCTTTCTAAAGACCGCATACAGATAGACATGATTCGTTTTGACGGTCCTGATTTTGCCAAAGTAGATAATCGTTTGATGAGTTTGCATTTGGTAAAATTTGGTTTTACAGATGCAGCTGTTTTTGGGCCCGATGGTAAAAATCTTCAGCCTTCGGAAGTGTTGTATAAAAAACATATTGTAGTAGTGCGTGGCCGTTTTCGTCCTATTATTAATGTGCATCTTGATATGCTTAAAACAGGGCTTAAACAGTTTCTCGAAGAACCGGTTGTTGACCCCGAAAATGTAGTAGTGCTTACAGAGCTTACCCTGCAATCGTTAAAGGAAAGAAATGCAGATCTTGACGCTGATATTGATGAAAAAGATTTTTTAGACCGTGTAGATATTCTTTGCTCACTGGGGCAAACCGTAATGATCTCTAACTTCCAGGAGTATTACAAACTGGTGGCTTATCTTTCCAGCGTTACCAAACTAAAAATGGGCGTGGTTTTGGGCTATCCCAACCTCGAGTATATTTTTTCTGAATTTCATTATGCCAGCCTGCCCGGCGGTATTTTAGAATCTTTTGCCGCCTTATTCAGCCGCAAGGTAAAGCTGTTTATTTACCCCACTTTACGCGATGGTGTTTTGCAGAACTGCCAGCGTTTTCAGCTGCCCCCGCACCTCATAGATTTGTACCGCTATCTTGTTGCCAATGATAAAATAGAAGACATTCTCGGCTACAATAAAGACAATCTGAATATTCAAACAGATAAAGTGCTCGAACTGATTAAAGCGGGTGCTAATGGCTGGGAAGAATATGTACCTGCCGAAGTGGCCTCGATGATAAAAGACCGCTGCCTGTTTGGTTACCCCTGCGAAGTTAAACCAGTAAAAGAAAACACAACTGGAGGCTGAGTTACCGGGTTTGTTTGTTTAAAACATAACGCCAGTTAAAAGTTGTTTTTGCAATTAACTGTATCACTGGTGTCATCTCTTCCTGAGTAATTATTGATGTGTTATCACCGTCTACATTCGCTTCAATAAAGCTGCATTACTTGCCAAAGTACAAGAGTGCGACGCAAGTAAAGCCGCCCAAAGAACTTCTTCTGCAGGGCCCATAAATTCAATATTCCCTCCTATTGAAACTCCTTTCAAATATTTGATGGATACACTCATATAAAACATTTGCTGCCAAAAGCAGGTTTACATTATATTAGCTTTCCTTTTCAATTTTTTATCAAAATATATTTATGAGAAAAATTATTATCGCTTGCAGCCTTTTATTGATAACAACGTTTTGCTTTTCGCAGGATGCCGCTTCCTGGCTGCGCTACCCGGCTATTTCGCCTGATGGACAAACTATTTTGTTCTGCTATAAAGGCGATATTTATAAAGTACCTTCAACTGGCGGACAAGCAATACCATTGACGATAAATCAGGCTTACGATTTTTCGCCGGTGTGGAGCCATGATGGAAAGTCCATTGCATTCGCATCTGACCGTTATGGAAATTTTGACGTATTTACCATGCCA
>JBBRDW010000199.1:0-3931 GCA_038203525.1 Chitinophagales bacterium
ATTTAAGATACCTGATTGGGAATCTCAAAAAGAAAGTAATGTTCGTTTCACCATCTGTTGCAGGTAACCTGATGAATCCTGAATTTATGGATTTGTTGCTGTGCAATCCCAATTCGGTGCTCGTGATAGAAGATGCAGAAAATATTATCATGGATAGAAAGTATAGCAGCCACAGCGGTGTAAGTAACCTGCTTAACATCAGTGATGGTTTATTAAGTGATTGTTTGAATGTCCAGATTATCTGCACGTTCAACAGTGAAATTGGTTTGGTAGATAGTGCTTTATTAAGAAAAGGAAGATTGATAGCGAGGTATGAGTTTGGAAAGTTGAGTGTTCAAAAGGCTGTTGCTTTAAGCAATCATTTTGGATTAGAAAATGTAGTGGCAATGCCTATGACGTTAGCAGAGATTACTAACCCTGAGCATAATTACCAGGAACCGGCTAAAACAAATGTGATTGGTTTCAGAAGGGAAATGTTGATGGAAAATTGAGGAGAAAGATGCAGCAGCGGTGCTTCCGTGTACCGCTGCTTTGCGTCAGTAACCATGGTGCTTTGGCAGAGCTGGCCTATGCGTTCCGTTGAAGCCCGAAAGAACAAGATTCGATTCCTTGAGGCACCACATTAAAATAAAATTGGTTCGTAGCTCTCCCGATAGTTATCGGGATCTCCGGGCCAACATGAAAATATAGTTTTAGTCTTTATGTTTTCATAAATGGGAGTACGGCGGCGTGGGAGAGCCGCGATGGCCTGTAAAACCATTGTTAATTACTGAATAAGTTCGAATCTTATTACTCACACAATGGAAGGAATCCGGAAGGTTGAGGATGGCGTCTTGAAAACGTTCTGAGCGTAAAGCTTCAAGAGTTCGAATCTCTTTCCTTCCGCAAGTGATACAGCAATGGAGAGTTGGCCGAAATGGTAAGGCACCGGTATGCTAAACCGCGGTTTGGGTAACACCAAAGTAAGTTCGATTCTTACACTCTCCGCAAAGAGGCGTTGGCAAACATGGCATGTAAATCATGAATACGTTCGGGACAATTGTATTTTTGAGTATGATGTTACTTGAAGTAAAAAATATAATAAAGCAGAAAGGTGAAAATCTAATAGTTAATGATATAAGTTTTCAACAAAAGGCTTTACAAAAAATTGCCATTGCGGGTGAATCGGGGGCAGGCAAATCAACTTTGCTAAAGGTTATATCCGGGAATGAACAGGCCGATAGCGGAGTTGTAATGTTTAACGGGACAAAAGTAATTGGCCCTGAAGACAAGTTATTAGCCGGGCATAAAGAAATAGCTTATTTGTCGCAGCATTATGAATTGTTGAATAACTATGTTGTAAGAGATTTGATTTGGTTTCAAATTAAAATTGAAGAAGATGCGGTGACAGATTTATTTGAAGTATGCAGGATCAGCCATTTGCTGAAACGAAGGACCGACGAGCTTTCTGGCGGGGAGAAGCAACGAATTGCATTGTGCAGGTTGCTAATAAAAGCGCCGAAGATGCTGATACTGGATGAGCCTTTCTCTAACCTCGACCCGATACATACGGACATACTGAAAGCTGTATTGGAAGATATAACGGAAAGGTTGCAGATCACGTGTTTGCTTACATCGCACGACCCGCATGATACACTTTCCTGGGCAGATGAAATCATCGTGATGAAAGAAGGAAAGATCATTCAACAAAGCAAACCGGAAGAAATTTATCACAAGCCGGTGAATGAATACGTAGCCGGTTTATTTGGAAAATATAATTTATTGAAACCAAATGTGGCTGCGTTGTTTGGTATTGAGTCGAACGGAAACGATGTAATGGCACGTCCTGAAAATTTTAAACTAAGTACAACAGGAAGCGGAGCAGGCGGCATCATAAAAAAAATAAACTTTCAGGGAAGTTTTTATGAGGCAGAAGTGTTGATTGATGATGTAATAATTATTGTTCACCTGCTAAAGCATAATTTTTTTGAGGGAAAAAAAGTATTTGTAAACATTAATAAATAAAAATTTCTGTGCTAAATGTTACTTGTAAAAATCAATATTGAACATTTATTTTTACAAGCATCAAAAGCGCAGTTTCTTTAAACCATAAAATTATTTGTCATGAAATTTATGAAACAATTGTTACCTGTTTTGTTTGTGTTGATGCTATCATGCATTCAGCTTGCAGCACAAAAATTTTCACTGCCGCATAGTACGCCGGAAGCGGAAGGCGTTTCATCGCAAGGCATTATTAATTTTATAGATGCAGCAAATAAAAGCAAAACAGAGTTTCACAGTTTTATGTTATTGCGCCATGGAAAAGTAATTGCAGAAGGCTGGTGGAATCCCTATCGTGCAGGCTTAAGGCATTCATTGTATTCATGCAGCAAAAGTTTTACAGCCACTGCAGTTGGTTTTGCGATTGATGAAAAGAAGTTGTCATTAAATGATAAAGTGATTTCATTTTTTCCAAATGAATTGCCTGATACAGTAAGTAAATTTTTATCTGAGCTTACAGTAAAAGATGTGCTGATGATGTCTGATGGAATGGAGCCTGATCCAAGTTTTAAGGTTTCTGCAGTTGACAGTGATTGGGTAAAAGGATTTTTAGCAACGCCAATTGTACATGAACCGGGAACAATATTTTTGTATAATTCCCTTGGCACATATATGCTTTCAGCTATTGTGCAAAAAGTTACCGGTGAGAAAGTGATGGATTATTTGCAGCCAAGATTTTTTGAACCACTTGGCATTCGTGACGATGATTGGGAAACAGATACAAAAGGCATAAACACAGGCGGCTGGGGCTTGCGTGTAAAAACAGAAGACATGGCAAAGTTTGCAGAATTGTTTTTGCAAAACGGTGTTTGGAATGGTAAGCAGGTTTTGCCAAAAGGTTGGGTTGAAGAAGCGAGCACAGCAAAAATTATTCAGCATCTTGATTTGTTGCAATCAAAAAAAGACAGCAGTGATTGGGAGCAGGGATATTGTTACCAGATGTGGCGTTGCAGGCACAATGCGTATCGCGGCGATGGAGCATTCGGGCAGTTTATGATTGTAATGCCCGATGAAGATGTGGCACTTGCAATAACAGCAGAAACAGCGGACATGCAGGATGAGTTAAACCTCGTGTGGAAATATTTGTTACCGGCGATGCACAAAGAAAAATTAAAGGCTGATACAAAAACAACGGTTTTATTGCAACAAAAAATCAAAGCGTTGTCAGTTCAGTTGCCGGTAAAAAATTCATCGAAGATGGAGCAAGCAATTTCGGGAAAAACGTATGCGATTGAACAAAACAATAAGCATTTGCAAAACATTGGTTTCAATTTTAAAAAAGATATATGCCATGTAACATTAAAAACAGATACAGCAGATTATGCATTTGATTTTGCAGCAGGCAAATGGAAGGAAGGAACGACGAATAAACCCGGCCCATCATTAACCGGTGCAGCAATTGAAATAACTAATATGCTCTACCCTGCGAAAGTAGAAGGCAGTTATACATGGAAAGATGGTAACACATTGCAACTGGTTTTGCGATACATTGAAAGCCCGCATACAGAATATATCACTTGCCATTTTGATGGCAACATGCTCGGCTTTTCTGATGAAAATAGTTTTGATTATGGAAAGAATAAAGTGATGATGAAGGCAACGATGCAATAATCCGCATTTTTTACTTTTTAATTGTAATTTTTTAATTGGTTAAGCCTCTGCAGCGATGCTGCGGTGTGCCGCTGCTTTTCGCAAAGAAAATTATGTATTTAGCTTTAAAAATTATTATAAGATAAAATAATGATATGGCAGGTTTAAAAATGGGTTTAGTTGGTGAGTTTCATACGATACTCTACGATGAGGTTCCACTAACCACAGATGAATATTTAAGAGGCGCTAATAAGAAAACACTTTTACGATTAGCATCTTTTATGATTGATTTAGACCCAAA
>JBBRDW010000200.1:0-3882 GCA_038203525.1 Chitinophagales bacterium
ACAACTATGGTGAGGAGAGAATTTGGATAGCTGGCCCCGGCGTTCAATAAAGTTGGAGATCCTTTAGAATTCTCCATAAATCTGCCTCCATAAATTTTAGTGCAAATGGTAACACTGTCGCCAACTTTGCTCGCAGCTTCAGTAATGTCGATTGTTTTTTGTGCAAACGTTGCTTGAGCGGTAAAGAGGGCAATTGCCAGCAATAAAATTTTCATTTTGGTTTAGGTTAGATTTTGTTAGGCAGCAATTTAGCGAAGGAAATAGTTGCTTAGCAAAATATCTGGAAGTGCCCTGGGTTATAGTGTTGGCTTTTTTATTTCTTCTTTCAAGCGGGGGCTGTTCGCCTGTTTAATTCATTCTATGTTATTCAATATAGCCGGAGGTGGAGTGAGGAATTTTAAATTTTCCTATGTCAACTTTTGACTTTATTTTTCCCAATATTTACCTATCTTTTAACTTCAGCTTTATTACAGCAAAATTGCTCATTAATCTTATCAATAAAGCCTCGGGATAAACTTGATATATCTAAACATCATTCTTGCGGTTTTGGGTCTGGCAACAGTAGTCATTTCCTGTTTATATTTTAATGATGGTAAAGCAAAGTATAAAACCATTTTATTAATTGTTATTGGTTCCGCTATCATGATCTGCACGGTTTGGAATGCGATATTGCAAAGCCGGAAAGATGAAGCAGATGGCAAGGAAAAGGTTAGACTATTATCCACAGTAGATACCATTTCGTTAAAGCTAGATAAAAAAATAAAAAGTGATTTTCAATTTGAGGCGTTTCTTCTTAAAAAGAATCACATTGTGCGTGACAGTGTTACTAATGAACCGATATTGGTCAAAGTAAATATTCAAAATTTGATAAAAACAGAAAATACAGCGAATGGCAAATCAGTTCAATCTTTTGATCAAAAGGGTGGTCAAACCGGTTTTGATATTAAAAATTAGCTTTTTTCTACTATTTACAACAGGAGCATATTCTCAAAAAAAGTTTATTAAAGTCGATAGTTTGAAACTTAAAGAAGAACTTGATGCTGTGTTATTTAAATATGGTTTAAAAAGCAGTGGGTTTGCAATAAACGTCGTTTCCCTTAATCAAAAAGGCGGGCAGACTGCTTACTCAATAACAAATAATTATTACAACAATTACGGCATCATTCCCAGAAAAGTAACTGAAGAAGAATTTAAATATATAATGTATTATTTCCCTAATAAAAATGTTAGCATATCTTTTCGAGCCTATGACGGAGTGGATGCTGAAATAACATCAGTAAAAAACCAAATTGTAGATGTATTTAAAAAGAATGGATACAATAATATCGACACTCATTTTAAATTGGGTTTGGGATTTGATGCACCCAGTAAAATCATGTTTGACAGTGTACCAGGGCAAAATATGATGATAATTAGCATTCCACCTGCCAAGTTATAAGTTATTTAATCTTCAGGTAGTTCATTTTTATTTCATTTCTTATAAGGTACCCTTCGAATATACCCCATTTACCTACCAGTTTTGCGCCTTGTAATATGTGTTTAACCGTGCGTGGGCTTTTTTATTTTTTCTTTGAAGCGTTGGCCTGTGCATCTATTTAACATAATATTAATTATAGGACTTATTTCCAAGCCGATTCATCTACAATGAACTCTAAACAATCACTCTATTCAATATCCATTTTATAAACCAACCACGGATTAAGAATATAACATCCTTTTTTTGTTCTCTTAAACAATTTTTTATTAGAAGGGCTGTCTCGGTCTATTTCATGATTGGCTAAAACTGAATTAACATAGCTGCGTTGCCTGCGATATGTTGGCAAAATTTCATCGGGAATGCATTCCACAAATTTCATTACATCATCCATAGAAAACTCACCGGTAACAACCTCCGGTCGTATATTATTTTTAAACCGGGCCGTAACTTTAAAGGTCATCTCCTGCTCTATACAACGCATACCAACCAACAGGAAAAATGCCATAGAATGTGCGCCAATATTTAATCTTCGCCGCTCTTCCTGTATAGTAAGTGTAGTTGGTTTTACAAGATGCCAGTATTTTAGCAGCGCATTTTTGCCTGCGGTAAATGTGTGGCGGTAAATCACATTTTTATAATAACCCTGCAACAGGTGATCAACCGCCAGCAATCCTTTTATATCCGTTTCATTTATGTCAGCCTCTAACTGTAATAACAGGTCGGCCACTGCATCCTGCCCGTGATGTAGGGCAACCATCAAACCGGTAAAGGAAGTGTCGGGGGCTGCAAAGTCAGGCCCGTATTTCTGCACTACCCTTTTCACATCTTCCTTACGGCCCAGGCGGCAGTTCTTTGCATATTCCTTACCATCGTTGCGTAATTCTTTCATGTATTGCATAGCCCGCTGCAACTGAAGTTTGGCTAACTGGTCTATCCAGTCAATACGATGATGTGTAAGGGCATATTGAAACAATTGCTTTCGTTGATGTTTTACCTCGTGTTCTTTTTTTGCAGGGTCAAGCGCCAATATTTTTATCTGTTCTAATTGTTCGGGGCTAATGTATTCGTAGCCCAGGTATTTAGCCCTTATCTGCTCCGCCTGTTCATGCTTGCCTTGTTCTTCCAGGCGGCGGGCTTCTTCAAGCCATTCGTGCTTATCAGATTTTTGTTCGGCCACCTGCAATGGCTTTGTCATTTCTTTTAGCGATAACAATTCCAATGCAGCGTGGTTAACCTGCTTCTCAAACAAATAAATATTTTTAACCGACCGTGTAATGGCTACATAAAATGAGTTGATGTAGAATTTATAAATCTCTGCATCCTTATCACTTTTATCGGCCGGTCTTGCATATTGCAAAGCATCATCAAGCAAATCGGATGCCTTTACGCCATTAATAATCTCTTTAAATTCGTTTGGGTTTGCCGAAATAAAATTCAGCAAAATCACATTTTCATATTCAAGCCCTTTGGCTTCCTGCACAGAAAAAATGAGCGGCGTTTTAAAATGCTTGCGGGCTTCGTCTTTTAAATTATTATCGGCTACAATTACCGCATATTGAGTTGAGTTTTGCGTTTTGCGGTTCAGCTCGGCTTTTACTTTATCCTCATCTTGCATGAGCAATACTTCGCCGGCTTGTGTGCTAATGGTATTGATGAGGTAATTACTTTCCTTATCAATGGAGCCAAAGCGAACATTTTTAATTTTTAGCAATGTGTTGGATAACTGAACAACCTGCGGCGAATTGCGATAGTTGGTTTGCAGAATGCGGACCTGCTTGTTATCGGTACCGTGCTGGTACAAATAAGTTTTGATTTTCGACCACGAAAAAAAGTTGGGATGGACTATCTGGTTGCTGTCGCCGGTAAGAATAAAATGACTTTTGTTGGTAAGCGATTGCATGATGCACTTCAACTGAATACCGGTAATGTCCTGCACTTCATCAACCATTATATAATCGTAAGTGGGCTTTACTAATTGCAGGTAATCAAACGACAGCATATTACTGTCGTAATATTTATTCTCCTTCATCCATTGCAGGTACTTAGTAAAAAGTGCATACACCTGCTCTCTTTTATCAGCCGTAAATATGGATTGTTTAATGCCCAGCGATACATATTCTTCTTTACTTAGAAACGCCGTATGCAATGGTGAACCGGTCAGTACTCCTTTAAATTCTTCATACACACGGTAAGGTTCGTTTAGCTTAAATTGTTGTGCATGCTTACCGAACCATTGTTCAAAAGCCCTGAAATTAATCTCTTTCCCTTCCGGTATCTGCCACGTTTCAAGGTATTGCTGAAACGATAAAAAATCTACTTCACTTTCTTCATTCTCGTACCCGTTTGAAAAATAAATTTTACGGGCATTTTCTACCAGGTAATTGCTCAGCGAAATATAAGCTACG
>JBBRDW010000201.1:0-3878 GCA_038203525.1 Chitinophagales bacterium
GTTCACCCGCACCCAACCATGAGCGAAGCTTTGAAAGAAGCAACTGCTGTGGCTTATGGCGAGGCTACGGATATTTAAATGAAGGCCCTGAGCGAAGTCGAAGGGGCTTCATTACGCTAGTACCGAGCGAAGTCGAGGTACAGTTAAATAAACGAAATCTCAATAAAATTCAAATCCCATCTTACCGGTGGGATTTTTTTTATGGGCCAAACAGAAGTACAACTATTAAGCTTTATTGGCGTCGCACTCTTTTACTGAATATCTTTATTGAACTTTTATCGAAGCGGGGAATATAAATTACGTTGGTACATTTTCGCATTGATAATCATAAGGAAACACTACAAGGAGTTGTGTACATTTATATATTAGCAGCTATATTATGGAGACAGACAACAAAGAAGAAAGACAAAACAGAATAAAACTTTTAAGGCAACAAGAAGATCAAAAGAAAAGGCTTCCATATTTGCTGTCTAACCTTTCTAATATTGCAGGAATACAATTTTCTGAAAGTCACGTGTTAACTTTTCAAGAAATTGACGTTCATCAAATCAATCAAAATAGTTCTGACTTTGATTTCAATTATTTGAACATAAGTTTTCCTCAAACCAAGCTATCAGACTTGGTTGACAAATTACAATTTTTTTCTGCGGAGTTAAATCAAACTAATTATTTGACCTTTCACCGATGGGCTGAAATTGCTGTTCTGAAAATTAACACGTCGTTTATAATTAACAATCTTGAACGACTAATCGAACTAGATAAGGACAGCTTTTACGTTCACGATACTGCTTACAAAAATGGGCTTTGGGTTGATTTATACAGGGATTACTGGTTCATGGACGGAGCTGCCGAACTTAGGCAAATTCTAGAATTACGAATTTTCGGAAAGCATTGGATCAAAAAAATCGCAACACAAATATGACAAATAAATACCATTATGACATCAATAAAAAAGTATGAGTTTTGAAAATCTTATAAATATTTGGAAACAAGCAGCAGAAGATTTTCGCCGCTGCTGGCATTACGTAAGCCCACACCCAGCCGTTGTTGCGCCACCGGCCAACAACCATTTTTAATGTACACTGGTTACCAAATAAAATACCCGCCGCCACGGATAAATCAACGCTTGGAATTTTATACTTTTAAGCATAGAAGTTCCTCAGTCTTTAAATTTATCAGCATGAAAAAGATAGCCAGTTTATTATTTGTTTCGGTGTTGCTTATTACCAATGCTGCAAATGCACAGGTAAAATGTCCAGTCATCAAACTTTCCTCTCCAGACATCTTTAAAGAAGGCCAGCCTGGCAACTTTACAGCCATGGTATCGGGCGGAGAACCGAATGTTTCTTATACTTATAACTGGAGTGTGAGTAGCGGCACGATCATCAGTGGACAAGGCACTCCTTCAATAACCGTTGATACAAAAGACCTGGGCGGACAATCATGTACCGCAACCGTAGATTTGGGTGGAGCAGACAGGAGTTGCCAGAGCTATGCTTCTGCTACCTTTTCCATTGATATGGTGCCTAAAACAGCCATGCACACAAGCGGAAATTTTAATACAACAAAATTATTTACTGAAGATGTGAACAAATTTGCCATTGATTTTATGACAGCCGGTTACGGTGATGAATCAACAAAGGCGGTTATCTTTTTATACCCCGGTAACAATAAAACTGCAGCCGCAGCAATAAACCAAATGACTGCCATCGTAAAAAAATCTTTGACCCAGTTAAGCCTCAAGCCGGCTACGTATAAAATAATAACAGCGGGAAACAGGCCTCAAACTTCTTACGAAATGTGGATTGTTCCGAAAGGAGGAGAAGCACCAGTAGCTACGCCAGTGCATTAATTTATCGCCGCCGGCCGAGCCGTAGTTCTGCCTCCGGCCAATAATAATATGTAAACGATATTGCTACTTTTTTAAAAGCGCTTAAAACAAATAAATCAATGCTTTTAAATGAAGTGGCGCAATTTAATATTCCCGCTATTACAGTTTCTCAATTAATACTGTAATTAAACTATTCTCCGCACACCTGTTGTATAAAAATTTACACAGTTCCCCATAATATACCCAAAACTCCGCCCTTTAACCGGCTTTTCAACTACCTGTTGCATTGGAACGGTATTTGAAACACAGTAGTTATTAAAAAACAGAACAACCCACATTTACCCATGAAAAACCTAACTATATTTTTAGTCTTTTGCATTGTTGCATTATCATCATGCAAAGCACATAAAGAAAGAGCCGTTAAAATAAGAAAACAGCCACCACAACGGCAACAGCCAAAAGCAATAGAGTATCAGTTTGCAAAAGCCAGGGAATGGTTGGTTGCCAATAAAGCAGATAGCAATAAAGTTGCTATTGCAGTGGCGGTAAACAGAACCGATAATGCGGGCTTTGCAAAGATGGATACGGTTATTGTACCCACAGATATGAGCGGGGATATTGCTTACTACATGCATTTCCCTTTGACAGTGCCCTACCTGGATACTGTTGATAAGATCATCCTTTTCAGTTACCCATCGCAAACCTTTGGCGCTTATGAAAACGGTGTGTTAGTGTACACCGGCCCAACCAATATGGGCCGAAAAAAAGATCCCACTCCTACAGGCCTCTTCTTTGCAAACTGGAAAGCCGAGAAAACAATCAGCACGGTTAATGATGAGTGGGAACTTTTCTGGAATTTTAATATTACAAATAAAGATGGCGTTGGCTGGCATCAATACAGTCTGCCCGGTTATCCTGCATCACACTCCTGCCTGCGGCTGCAGGAAAAGGACGCACGTTACCTATATGCCTGGGCCGATCAATGGGTGCTGGAAGGTACTGATAACATTCTTGCAAACGGAACACCCGTAATTATTTTTGGCAGTTATAATTTTGACGGGGCAAAGCCATGGTGGCAGCTAGTTACCAATCCGCATGCGCTTGACATCACCGAAGCTGAGATTCAAAAACAAACCATGCCTTACTTAGATAAGATACTTGCTGAACAAACTAAAAGAGAAAATGTAGAAACTGAAAAACAATAAACAGTTATAGCCGCATTATTATCTATTCTTAGTTCGATACTTCTGCCACGGTCCGGGTTCTTAACCGGCGGTTACAGAGTATGCTGTAATTTTTATGATTCATTGGGTTCAGGAGTATTTTCACTGACCAGTTGTTTCTTTTACAGCCTTATACTGATTGTACTTTGTAGATAGGCCAACCGGTATTTAGCAAAAGCTTACACTCAAAGCCATCACACATAATTTCACCCAACGCACATTGGCCCATTATGAAATTATATTTGGTATTACTCCGCATGATTTTAGTTTTCTTTTTATCATGAATTACGGTAATTTTAATGAGGGTAATAAATACCAAAATTAATTTAAGCATGCAATTGCTTTCGCAAATACATATTGAGCGCTCACAAGGCAATACAGTTATACAATTGTTACAGGGCGACCTGAGTGCCATTCCTGCGGAACATGCTGTAGATATACTGGCGATGTCGGCGTTTCCGGGAAATTATGTTGCTTTAAAAGGCAGCCTGATTAATGCACTTGCTGTGCAGGGATTAAATGTAGAAACATTGGCGCAGCAAAAAGAAGTGGACCTTCGCAATCAGCTCGATTGCTGGCTTAGCAAACCACTTTCTGCGGCTGATGAGCAAAAATTTAATTTCAAAAGAATTTTGTGTTTTGAGCCCGGTGAAAAAATAAAAGAACCGGAAGAAGTGGTAGGCGATATTTTCCGTTGTATCAACACCTTTGCTTTTGATGAGGATAAGAACGAACTGGCTATGCCCATTATTGCAACTGGTTACCAAAAGATACCCATGCAGAAAATACTGCCGGCATTATTAAAGGCGGCCTGTTTCTGGTTA
>JBBRDW010000202.1:0-3832 GCA_038203525.1 Chitinophagales bacterium
GATTGCCGAAGACGTACATACTATTTTCGGTTATCCCGGTGGCGCCATTATGCCAATTTATGATGCGCTCTATGATTATAAAGAAGAATTGCAGCATATTCTTGTTCGCCATGAGCAAGGTGGAATACATGCTGCACAGGGCTTTGCGAGAACATCGGGTAAAGTAGGTGTTGTATTGGCAACAAGTGGCCCCGGTGCAACAAATCTTGTTACCGGTTTGGCAGATGCAATGATTGACAGCACGCCGCTTGTGGCAATAACAGGTCAGGTATTTGCTCACTTGCTTGGCACCGATGCATTTCAGGAAACCGACGTAATAAACATAACCACACCTGTTACAAAATGGAATTACCAGGTAACAGATGCAACAGAAATCCCTTCGGTTTTAGCCAAAGCATTTTACATTGCGAGAAGCGGAAGACCCGGACCTGTGTTGATTGATATTACTAAAAATGCGCAGATACAAAAATTTGATTATGAAGGTTACACGCCCTGCAATCATATAAGAAGTTACCGGCCCTATCCAATCGTTCGCAAAGAATATATAACAGAAGCTGCGAAACTTATTAATAATGCAAAAAAACCTTTTGTAATTTTTGGACAGGGTGTAATTCTTGGCCGTGCAGAGAATGAATTCAAAGCATTTATAGAGAAAGGCGGATTACCTGCAGCATGGACCATACTTGGCCTCAGCGCATTGCCAACAGATCACCCACTGAATGTGGGAATGCTGGGTATGCATGGTAATTATGGACCAAACGTTTTAACCAATGATTGCGATGTATTGATAGCGATAGGTATGCGCTTCGATGATCGTGTTACCGGGCGCTTAGATAAATATGCAAAGCAGGCAAAAATAATTCACCTCGATATTGACCCGTCAGAGATTGATAAAAATGTAAAATCAACCGTTCCGGTTTGGGGCGATTGCAAAGAAACCTTGCCCATACTTACAGAACTGCTCGAAGAAAAAACGCATCCTGAATGGCTGCAGAATTTCAATGAACATACACGCAAAGAAAACGAACTGGTGATATATGATGAGATGCATCCAACCAAAGAGGAGATGAGTATGGCCGAAGTTATTGATGCACTCAACGAACTTACAAATGGTGATGCGGTGATCGTTACAGATGTTGGCCAGCACCAGATGGTAGCATGCCGTTATGCAAAATTTAATGACAGCAAAAGCAATGTTACTTCCGGTGGTTTGGGCACCATGGGTTTTGCGTTGCCGGCTGCAATCGGCGCAAAGTATGGGGCACCGGAACGCACTGTGGTAGCGGTTATTGGCGATGGTGGCTTTCAAATGACGTTGCAGGAACTTGGCACCATTATGCAGTTTGGTGCGGCGGTAAAAATACTCATTCTCAACAATCAGTTCCTCGGAATGGTACGGCAATGGCAAGAGTTATTTAATTCACGCAGGTATTCTTTTGTTGATATAACGAGCCCCGATTTTGTGATGGTTGCTAAAGGTTACGGCATCCAAGGCCAGCGTATTAGCGACAGGAAAAACATCAAATCAGCATTAAAAGAAATGCTCGATCATAACGGCGCTTATTTGCTTGAAGTGATGGTTGGCAAAGAGAACAATGTATTCCCCATGGTGCCGCAGGGTTGCAGTGTGGCAGAGATAAGATTGAGTTAGCGCCCCCTGCCCCTAAAGGGGCGGAAAGGCATTAATACAATTTATTGACCAGGGAATAAAATATGAATTGAGCATCCGTTGCGTCGCACACTTGTACTTTCGGATTCTTTTTTCAACGGTAAGCAAGTATAAATATTACAACTATGAGTGAACAAAAAAATACAAACAATATCGCTGGCTCCTCTTTAGGGGCGGGGGGGCGCCAGGAATATACAGTAACGGTTTATACGGAAAATCAAATTGGTTTGCTTAACCGCATTGCCATAATATTTACACGCCGTAAAATAAATATTGACAGCCTGAATACTTCGCCTTCAGAAGTTGACAGTGTTCATCGCTTCACCATTGTTATTAATGAAACGGAAGAAGTGGTACGCAAGCTCTGCAGGCAAATTGAAAAGCAGGTTGAAGTTTTAAAAGCTTATTACAATACCAACGATGAAATTCTTTGGCAGGAGATGGCTTTGTATAAAGTGCCAACTGAAATAATTGCAGAAAAAGTAAAAGTAGAAAGGCTATTACGGGAGTACGGCGCAAGAGCTGTAGTAATACGTAAAGACTACACCGTTTTTGAAACAACGGGGCAAAGAGAGGAAACAGAAGCATTGATAAAAGCGCTTGAACCCTACGGCCTGATTGAATTTGTACGCAGTGCAAGAATTGCAATTATAAAAGATAGTCATGGCTTTCATGAAAAGCTGAAAGAATTTGAACAGGCAGACCCTGGAAAAGATGTTTCAGAAAATGAATATTTAAGTAAGCAGGGAGAAGTGTTTACCATGTAAAAAAAATAGATGGAAAAAGTAATTGTAATCACAGGTGGTAGCAGGGGCATCGGAAAAGCAACAGCAATTAAAGCGGCAGAAAAAGGTTATGCAGTTTGCGTTAATTATAAAAGCAATAAAGAAGCTGCAGATGAGGTGGTTAATACTATAAATAATTCAGGTGGTAAAGCAATCGCTGTGCAGGCAGATATCGCTATTGAAGAAGAAGTGATCAGATTATTTAAAACTGTTGATGATAGTTTGGGTACTATAACAGCATTGGTAAATAATGCAGGCATCCTGGAAACACAATCGCTTGTTGTAAATATGAGTGTTGAAAGATTTGAAAGAGTATTTGCAACAAATGTTATTGGTACGTTCCTATGTGCAAAGGAAGCAGTAAAAAGAATGTCGTTACAAAATGGTGGTAATGGTGGTGCCATTGTAAATGTTTCATCTAAGGCATCTACGCATGGCGGGCCATTTGAGTATGTAGATTATGCTTCATCAAAAGGTGCGGTGGATACGTTTACTATGGGTCTTGCAAAAGAAGTTGCTACTGATGGCATAAGAGTAAACGCTGTAAGACCGGGTGTTATTTATACAGATATTCATGCATCGGGTGGTGAGGCCGGAAGAGTGGATCGTATCGCACCAACAGTGCCGATGAAACGTGGCGGTGAACCGGAAGAAGTTGCTGATACTATTTTGTGGTTGTTATCGGATGAAGCTTCTTATGTAACCGGTGTTTTAATTGATGTAACCGGTGGAAGATAAATATTAAAACAAAATTTAAGATGGTAGTAGGAATGGTAATTTTCCCGGGCTTTACGCAGCTTGATCTTACAGGTCCTTATGAAGTTTTCGGAAGATTACCCAACACAGAAGTTCTTTTAATTGCGGAAAATATTAACCCTGTAAAAAGCGAACACGGTTTGTTGTTTACCCCAAATGCAACATTTGAAAATGCAGGGCAGGTAGATATTATATTTGTACCGGGTGGACCTGGTATTTTTGGAGCAATGCAAAACGAACGCCTGCTGTACTTTTTAAAACAACAGTCAGTTAATGCAGCATACATTACTTCGGTTTGTACAGGTGCTTTGGTATTGGCAGCAGCGGGTTTGTTGAATGGCTACAAAGTCACCACACATTGGCTTTCGTTAAACCTGCTCAGATTGTTTGATGTAGAGGTTCTTGAAGAGCGTGTTGTTCTTGACAGGAACAGAATAACAGGTGGTGGCGTAACTGCCGGTATTGACTTTGGATTAACAGGAGCTGCAGAATTGTTTGGAGAAGCAAAGGCCAAAGAAATTCAATTGATGATGGAATACAATCCGCAGCCGCCATTCAATTCGGGTTCACCAAAAACAGCAGATAGTGTAGTTGTAGACAGCTTGATTGAAGCAAGAAAAGA
>JBBRDW010000203.1:0-3795 GCA_038203525.1 Chitinophagales bacterium
GTTCTGGTAATTCATGAATAAAAGATCGATAAACTTATAAACCAGCCGCAGCTGCTTCATCTACAAACCAATGCAGTTCACCATTTACAGGTTTTATTATTTGTGAAGGATAGTGGTCAGGATTGTAAAAGCCGTTTAAAACTTCTGGCAGCGCTTTTGCTTTATTGCTGCCTGTTACCAGAAAAGCTACTGCAGCAGATTGATTTACGATTGGATGCGTAAGTGTAACCCTAAACATATCCTGCGCGTCAAGCCATAACGAAGTACATAATTTTTCTGTTTCATGAATTACTTCAGTTTTACCCGGAAAAAGAGAAAGTGTATGGCCATCGTCGCCCATGCCAAGAATAACGAGATCGAAAGTTTGTGGTTGACCATTGACCATTGACCATTCACCATTGACCGAAGGGAAATATCTTTTTAATATTGCCTCATAAGCTTTTGCAGCATCTTCGGGGGAAATATTTTCTGTTTGCATGATGTGAATATTTTCTGCTGCAACAGGCACATGATTGAGCAAAGTATCGTAGGCAAGTTTTGCATTACTGCGTTCATCGTTCAGCGGCACAAAACGTTCATCGCCAAAAAAAATATGCAGTTTGCTCCAGTCAATTTTATTTTTATACGCATCGCTGCAAAGCAAAGCGTTTAGTTTTTTTGGAGTGCTTCCACCACTGAGTACGAGTGTAAACCTATCCTGCTTTTTTAGCGTTGTGCTGATAAGGTCAACCATCCAGTCTGCAACTGAAACGCCTAACTGGTCTGTATTTGGGAAGATATGTAATTGCATAAATTTTATTAATAGTTAATGTTCACGCAGCGGCGCATGGAACACAGAGAAAAACTTTTTTTAGCCCTCTCAGCGGCCTCTGCACCTCTGCGTGAGAAAATTATAAAACACAATGCTACACTTCGGTAAAAGCTCAATTCTTAATCGGACGATGAACGGATTGCGACGCAACGATGATGCCATAAAAAGCAAATGCTGGTATCATTATTTACTTCGCTAACTACAAACTATTCTTTATGCAGTGGCGGCAATGTAACCCAGTTATTTCCATCACGCGCAATGAGTGCTTCGGCATCTTCGGGGCCCCAACTGTCTGGCGCATAATTGGGGAAATCTACCGGTGGCCTTGCTTCCCATGCATCAATAATCGGCATCACTACTTTCCATGCACTCTCTACCTGGTCGCTGCGCATAAACTGTGTGGCATTGCCTTCCATTACGTCGAGCAGCAGGGTTTCGTATGCCTCCGGCTCCTGGCCATCATAGGCATCGCTGTAACTAAAGATCATGTCAACCGGGTTAAGTGTCATGCTTTGGCCGGGGCGTTTTGCCTGGAACCGCAAACGGATATCCATCTCGGGCTGAATGCTGATGGTTAAGCGGTTGCTGCGCCATGTTTCAGCGGCTTCGGGCGGAAAGGCAAAATGCGGCGCCTGCTTAAACTGTATGGTAATGATAGAGGTTTTCTGGTGCAAAAATTTTCCGGTGCGCACATAAAAAGGCACATCCTGCCAGCGCCAGTTATCAATATAAAATTTTACCGCCGCAAATGTTTCAACCGGTGAGTTGGCATCCACTTTATCTTCCTCGCGGTAGGCTTTTGCTTTTTCGCCTTTCATCCAGCCTTCTGAATATTGTCCGCGAACGGCATATTCATGTACCTGATCTTTGGTTATTTTGCGCAGGGCATTCAGCACATCCACTTTCTTATTACGTATTTCATTTGCTTCAAAACTTACGGGTGCTTCCATACCCACCATACACAGCAACTGCAGAATATGGTTTTGCACCATATCTCTCAATGCACCGCTTTGTTCGTAATAGCCACCACGGCCTTCTACGCCTACCGTTTCTGCTACCGTTATTTGTACATGGTCTATGTAGTTGCGGTTCCAGATGGGTTCAAACAATGCATTGGCGAAACGCAGTGCCAGTATGTTTTGTACGGTTTCTTTGCCCAGGTAATGATCTATGCGGTAGATCTGGTCTTCGGCAAACATACCTGTCAACAAAGTATTGAGTTCAGTGGCACTTTTAAGATCGTGGCCAAAAGGCTTTTCTATTACAATACGGGTGCATCTTGTGTCTGCACAAATATTTAATGCGCCCAGTTTGCTGGCTATATCCGGCACCAATTGTGGTGCAACGGCGAGGTAAAAAATAACATTGGGATGTTCGCCCCATTGTTTTTCCAGCTCCTTTACATAGTCACTTATTTTGCTGTAAGATGCATCGTCTTCTGCATCCATCTGCACGTAATTAAGCTGCTCGCTAAATTTGGTCCACAAGCCATTTTGCTCACCTTTGCGGCGGCTGAACTCCTGAATACTTTCCAGCAGATGTTCGCGGAATGTTTCGTTGCTGTACTCAGTTCGGCCAAGGCCAATGATGGAAAATTTTTCCGGCATCCATTCATCAATAAATAAATTATATAATGCCGGTGTAAGTTTTCTTTTGTTTAAATCGCCGCTGCCACCAAAAATAAATATCGCCGATGCGGCGGGGCGTTTATTGTTGTTTTTTGTGTTCATAAATCCCGTACTTATAAAGTGGTTTAATATTTTTTTGTACCAATCTTTCTTATTTTCTATTTAGCTTTCGTTGTGTCACTCACTTGTACGTTCGGAACATCTATGAGCAATGAACAATGAGCAATGAATAATTATCAATAAACACACTGCTGAGACTCTTTGCCTATTGCCTCTTTGCCTCGATGCCTTGTATTCAACAGTACAAGAGTGCGACGCAAGTAAAGCTAAATCAATGTGCCGCAGTTTGGCTCATCATTGCTTTTCTATTTTTTAATTCCTGCCTTATTCACCATTCACCTTTCATTGTCCATTTGTTTTACAAACTCCTCCATTCTCTGCTGCATTTCTTCTTCCGGAATATTCTCTATTCTTGTAGCAATATACCAATGATTGCCACTTGGGTCAATTACAAAAGCTTCCCTGTCGCCATAGAATTGTGTGGTGGGCTCCATTACCGAAAGCGCTCCAACTTCAACCGCTTTTTTATACACTGCATCGGCGTCTTCCACAAACAGATGAATAGCGCAGGGCATGGGTCTGAAGCCTTCCTGTACTTCGCTCATTTCTATATAGGAACTGCCGATCTGCATGCAGGCATTGGCAATGCTGCCACTTGCTGTTTTCGACAGGCTTATTTGTTTTGCACCAAATGCATGTGTAAGAAAGCCCATAAGATTGGGCAAATCTTCTACATGCAGGTAAGGTGTTATGGTACTAAAGCCTTCGGGGATTGGATTGACTGTCATTGTTTGATTTATTGTGAATTGTCAATAGTGAATGGTGAATTTTATGCGGCAAATATTTCACGATTCCCATTCTGTATGAAACTTTCCTTCTTTGTCTATGCGTTCATAGGTATGTGCACCAAAACAATCACGCTGCGCCTGTATTAAGTTAGTAGCCATGTGTTCGGTTGTATAGGCATCGAAATATCCAAGCGTACTCATTAATGCCGAAGCAGCAATTTTACTTTGTGCTGCTTGAATAATTACATTGCGCAGGCTCTGCTCTTTTGATTGCATAATTTCCGCAAGTTTTGCATCGAGTAAAATGTTTGGCAATTGAGGATTGCCAGCATAAGCGGTATAAAAAGTTTCCAATAAAGTGGAACGGATAATGCAGCCGCCGCGCCAAATCTTTACTACATCCTGCAAGGGAATTTCCATTTTTAATTCTATGGAAGCTTTGTGCAACATGGCCAAACCCTGCGCATAGCAAAGTATGGTAGCTGCGTATAGTGCTTCACCTACCTGT
>JBBRDW010000204.1:0-3573 GCA_038203525.1 Chitinophagales bacterium
CATCTTTCATTAGCATCATTTTACCGTCTTTCATCATACAGCAATCCTTCATTGTTGAAGACTTATGTTTTGTTTGTGCATTTGAATTGAATGCTGTAAATAAAAGTGTCATGGTAAACAATGTTACCAGGCATTTCGAGATTACTTTTTTAGTGCTCATAATAAATAAAATTTAATTATTTTTTTTCAGTGCCGCTGTTGCCCGGTCTTCAGTTTCGCTGTTGCCCGGTTTAATTAATTTTGCTTTACTAATTCCATTCCGCAGTTCGGGCATTTACCAGGTTTGTCTGATTTTACTTCCGGGTGCATCTTGCAGGTATAAGTGCCTGCACTCATATTTTCTTGTGAGCCTTGCTTTACATTATGCAGCAATAATTCATTTCGATTCTTTTTCATTGTTTTGTTTTTAGTAACTCTTCGATAATTTGCGGGTAAGAAGGTCGCTTTCGGTGTAGTATTCGGTCAATACACTATAGGGTTCACGGGCTATTGCGCTGCGCCTGCAAAAGCATTTATGATACGCAATTTGGTATTGCCAGCAATGGCTCTGCCTGCAAATACCTTCACCATTTCTTTGCTGTGCTCAGAGCCATCGGTAGCTAATAGTATTTTCATTTTGTTTGCTTTCACTAATTAATGCGAGAGTAATTTATCGTTTGAATTTTCAATCTTAGACGTCCATCGAAAATCACATTTAACTGCTCCACCCGCTATGCTTCCGGTTCTCTCTAATTTAGCATGCCATAAATCTGCTAAAGGGTAATCCAAAGCACACCAGGTTTTCGTACAAAATTTCGATAACCCTTTTGTTTGAAAATAATCAGCGACAGGACATTTTACACAATCAAAACCAACTACATTGTTTGCTGTTTCAACGTCCTTCCATTCATAGGAAGGGCTGTTAAATGGAAATGCCCTGAATAATTTAGTTGTCTTTAGAAGGTGCCTATCAATATTTCGATTGCCTAAACCCGATAGCCACCAGGAGAGCCTGCCCATTTTTACATATATTTTCCAGGCAATGTTATAAAACAGTTGAGTTGCTGTTTCTTCACTTTGTCCTCTTGCAGTTAGTTCCTGGTAAAAGGCAGTTGACATGGCTGCAAGATGAACCATAACAGAACCACCCAAAGTGGGCATGACAAAGACTTCTGGTTTTAACCTTTGATATCTTTGCCAATAACCTGAAAGTATTTGTTTTATGGTCTCCGCATCATAGAGTTGAATGAGTTCTTTTCTCATGAATTTGGAAGCCTGCACTTTAAACCAGTATAATAAAAGACTTTTCATTGTTTTATTTCTTAAGGAGCGGCGAGCTTATTTATTAATTTTCAATCTTATCAATGTCATCATTCATTTTGTTTTAAATGATTTCCAGTTGGCCTTTCGTTCCACTTTGCAATCGAGCAATAAACTTTTTTTTCTTCGGTAAAAGTAGATGGATGTTTAATGCTTTAGATTGATGCAAATCAACCATTCATTTGTTTCTTATCAAGGTTGTTAACTTTAAAAAGAGAATTTGCTTAAATAAAGAACCGTAGATAGGCATTTTAATTCTTCAGGTAATCTAATCTTGATTAAACTCAAAGGCACAATTGAGTTTCGTCAATCCATTAGTATTTTCTTGTTCTTACTTTTATCGTATATCTGCTAATACGAGTAATACTTCAGACAGAGGTGATACAGATTAATGCTTATTCTTAATAGCAGAATAAAAATTTGCAGTATGAAAAACCTTTTTTAGAAAGCTTGTTATGGAAATCAGAATTGAAGCAGGAGAACCGTTTGAGAAGTTCCAAAAAAAATTTTGTGAAAAATTTCCTTATCTGAAAATAGAATGTTTGTGTAACGATAACCCCACAGAAAAAAATCAAGATAAAAATTTACAGTTATGCAATGACTGTACCGTGATCATTAATGACAACACAACTGTAGCGGACCTATTAAAGCAATTTAAAGAACTGCTAAACATTACAGTGAAGGTTTTAAGAAGATCTAATAATCTCTGGATAGAAACTTCATTAACGGATAGCTGGACACTTGAAAAACAAAATACCGCAAGTAAATATTTTCATGCAAGTTAACTTAATCACAATGCGCCTTAATTATTCATTAATATAAGAAATTCCGCAACTTTTTTTTTCAAGAATTACAATTTTAGCTCCTTTTAAATCAACCAGTTTTTCGGTTTTAAAATCACTGAGCGTTCTTACAAGCGACTCATTGGCAATTCCCATTATATACGACATATCCTGCCTGGAAATAACAAGTTCTGGCTAACACCCCGCTTCAATTTTAAATTTATCTAAAACCTCAATTATTACAAGGGCCACTTTTTTGCGAAGTGACTGATATGCGATAGCCAATAATTTTTCTTCATTCTCCAATACATTTTTCGCTAATAGCTTTATAAAAAAAATTTGAAACCTTTATTTCGGTATTTATTTCCTGCCTATTTTCTTTCTAAGCAATTGCGCATTTATGGCTACGATAATCGTGCTAAGACTCATTAATACCGCCCCCACGGCTGGTCCTAAAACAAAGCCCGCTTTGTACAAAACACCTGCAGCCAGTGGGATTGCAATCGCATTATAACCGGTTGCCCAAGCTAAATTTTGAATCATCTTTTTGTAAGTGGCTTTTCCAAACAAAATAAGATTGGCAATATCCTGTGGGTTGCTGTTCACTAAAATAATATCAGCGGTTTCAGCGGCTACATCCGTACCCGAACCGACGGCTATGCCCACGTCTGATTGGGCAAGAGCAGGTGCATCATTAACCCCATCTCCGGTCATGGCAACAAATTCACCTTTACTTTGCAGATCTTTTACAATCTCCACTTTCTGATGTGGCAGCACTTCTGCAAAATATCCATCCAATCCTAACTGGTCGCTCACCGCTTTAGCTACTTTATCATTATCGCCGGTTGCCATCAATACTTTTATGCCATTCTTTTTAAACACTTTGATGGCTTCGGCACTTTCGGGCCTTATCTCATCAGCCAGAGCAATATAACCGGCAAGCTTTTCATCAATCATAATAAACACTACTGTCTCTGCTTCGCTGCTGTAAGCATCTACAGGTATCTCTATGTTTTTATCTTTCAGATAGCCGGGGCTAACTACCTTAATATCCTTTCCTTCAACAATTGCTTCCACACCTTTACCTGTAATCGCATTAAATTTTTCAGGCTTGGGAACCGTGATCTTTTTATCTTTTGCTTTACGAACTATCCCAACAGCAATCGGGTGTTCGGAGCTTTGTTCCAGTGCCACAGAAAGCCGCAACAATTCATCTTCGGAAAATTGTTTGTCAAGCGATACAATCCGGGTAACGCCAAAATCACCTTTAGTGAGAGTGCCTGTTTTATCAAATAAGAGGACCGTTATTTTTCGTGACTCTTCAAAGGCCGTGCGGTTTCTTATTAGAAGTCCGTGTTGTGCAGATACTGCGGTGGAGATAGCAACGACCAAAGGAATAGCCAGCCCTAATGCATGCGGACAGGCAATGACCATTACGGTTACCATACGCTCCAGCGCAAATACAAAGGGAAATCCTAAAATCAACCATACA
>JBBRDW010000205.1:0-3437 GCA_038203525.1 Chitinophagales bacterium
ATACAAGTTTTCAACTTAAAATTTTGGCCACTAACTGGGGCTTTAACGGAACGGTGGACGATCTATGCAGCAAAGTAAAACAGGAGGGTTATGATGGCATTGAAGTTTGGTGGCCCACTGAACAAAAAGACCAGGATGAATTATTTGCAGCTTTAAAAAAATATGGTTTGGAAGTTGGCTTTCTTTCTGCCGGTCATGAAAGCAATTATAAAGATCATTTTGAAAGTTTTAAAAAAATGATTGATGCTGCGGCTAACAATAAAATTCAAAGACCGCTTTACATCAACTGCCATTCAGGAAGAGATTATTTTAATTATGAACAGGGCAAAGCTTTTATTGATTTCACTACGGAGTTATCAAAATCAACGGGTTTAAAAATCTATCATGAAACACACCGCTCAAGATTAATGTATTCTGCGCCGGTAGCAAGGCATTACCTGGAAACCAATCCTGACCTGCGTTTCACGCTGGACATTTCGCATTGGTGCAATGTTCATGAAAGTTTATTGGCCGATCAGCAGGAAACAATTGACCTGGTTTTACCAAGGGTTGATCATATTCATGCACGCATTGGCCACGCCGAGGGCCCGCAGGTAAATGACCCCCGTGCGCCGGAATGGGATAATGCGGTAAAAGCGCATTTCGCCTGGTGGGATAAGGTAATAGAAATGAAAAAACAAAAGGGTGAAGTGATGACGATACTTACTGAGTTTGGCCCGCCGGATTATATGCCTACATTACCATATACAAGACAGCCGCTTGCAGATCAATGGGCTATTAATGTGCATATGTTGAAACTTTTACGCCAACGTTACCAATCCTGATTTATTTTCACGATATGCTTTTATCCATAACCGAATTTCTCGGGCATTTTCATCCCCTGTTAGTACATCTTCCAATAGGCATTTTGTTAATTGCTTTGCTACTACAATTTCTTTCCCGAAAAGAAAAATATTTTTCTTTAAGGCCTGCTATTCCAATTGTATTATTAACTGGAACCCTTGCAGCGCTTGTTTCCTGCATTACAGGTTATCTTTTATCCATAAGTGATGATTACGATAAAACATTAGTGAGCTGGCATATGTGGATGGGCATTGGCGTGGCGCTTGTTTCATTAATGTTGTACGCAAAAGAAAAGAACCCTGCTTTTGCAATTGACAAAAGAATTCTTTCTATTGGTTTATTAATGCTGGTTTTTGTTACCGGTCATTTGGGTGGGTCGTTAACGCATGGTTCAGATTATCTTTCCAAACCTTTGAAAAATATCTTTAGCGACGATACTTCATCGACAGCAGCTATTAAACCAATTCCAAATGTACAGGAAGCGATGGCCTACAGTGATGTTGTAAAACCGATACTCGAAACAAAATGTTACTCCTGCCACAACGCCAATAAACAAAAAGGCGGCTTACGAATGGACGACAGTTTGAAGCTGATGCACGGCGGCAAAGATGGCAAAGTAATAGAGCCGGGCAACGCAGATGAAAGCGAAATGATTAAGCGCTTATTGCTGCCAGTAGATAATGAAGATCACATGCCGCCCAAAGAAAAACCCCAGCCAACCGAGCAGCAAATTGCATTGCTGCACTGGTGGATAAGCAACAATGCAGACTTTACAAAGCAGGTAAAAAACCTGCAGCAAACAGATAAAATAAAACCAATACTACTGGCTTTGCAAAAAGTGGCTGCTATAAAAAAGGAATACACAGATATTCCTTCAACGCCGGTTGAAAAAGCAGATGAAAAAATTATGGATCAGTTGAGGCAACAGGGCGTAGTGGTGTTACCCGTTGCACAAAACAGCAATTATTTAATGGCCAATTTTATAACAGATACCATCGTTGATAAAAATGATTTACAGTTATTGTTACAGTTAAAAAATCAACTTATCTGGCTTAAGTTAGATGGAACAAATTTTAACGATGATGGCATGCAAACTGTTGCCCAGTTAACCAATCTTACCAAGCTCGACATTTCGCAAACACCCATTACAGAGAAAGGATTGGTGCAATTACAATTGCTTACCAACCTCCAATATTTAAATCTTGTAGGCACCAAAATTTCGTCTGAAAGCCTGTTGCAGTTGAAAGATTTAAAAAAGCTACAGTCGCTTTATCTCTATCAAACAAACATCAGCAAAACAGACTGGGCTGCTTTAGAAAACGCTTTCCCCAAAACGCAGATCGACTTTGGTGGCTATATGGTTCCTTTACTTACCGGCGATACTTCACTGGTAAAAGAACCTAAAAAAACATACTGATTTTTTGGGCCAGGCTTTATGAACCTTTAATAAGCTTCCGTTGCGTCGCACTCTTGTACTTTCAGAAATATATTCAGCTTTTATCGAAGCAAAGATTAAAGCGAAGGTTGTTGGAGGCAAAATCAAACAACGGCGAAGCTGTTATATTCCGATGCGTGGGGACACGCACCGGGGCAAGAGCGGAAGATCTTATATGCCGATGCATGGAGACACGCATCGGGGCAGTACTTGATTTTATTTTATGGAAACGAACCACAGCGAGGGAGAGAACTTTAACGATGGTAGAAGAAAGTAGTTATTCGATTATCTTTATTTCTTCCATACTTTGTTTGCTCCCGTCATAAAATCCTTTAAGTACAGCAATTAATTGAAAGTTAGCATCATCAATTAAACTACAATTTAAATTCTTGCACAAGGACATTGCGATATATCCTAATGTTATTGATAACTTTTTCCAACTTGAATTTGTACCATATCTATTTAAAGCTCTTGCCAAACATTTTCCATCTATGTCGTCGCTGTAGTATTTGTTGAATAAATCCATTCTTGTCATTGCTATAACAAGACGTCCTGCTTTTCCAGAAGATGTTGAGGGGTTATAGCCGTAATTAGCTGATTCTGCTATAGCTTGATTATAAGTTTCTGCATTATCCCACAAATCTTCTCTTCTGTTGTCATCTAAATATTTTTTTGTAAATATTGAATGAGTAACTGCTGATTTGGTATCGAATTGATGAAACCATGCCAAGGAAAAGAGCTCAAACCGCAATATCAAAATTTCGTTTGAAAAATTTTCAAAGTTTATTTCTTGAAAAGATTTGTCTTTCTCCGTTATTTTTTCAGCAATTAATTCGTTGTAAGTGTTAGAAAAGTTAATTCCTCCCGCAATCGGCTCGATAAAATTTTTGTCATAAAATTCAGTACAAAATTCACTTAGTCTAACCTTTTTCTTCGTTTTAAAAAATGACATCAGATTGTTTTATAAGTTGAAAAAAAGAAGTTAGTTGGCTTTAGGCGTGAGTTACCCTTGAAGCCAAAACTAAAATTACGCAATTCAACAGTACAACAAATTTAATGCAAAGACAAAAAATTTGCTATTCATTCATCGTCTTAACTTTATCAATCACCCGCCTCGAACTAATTATTCCAATGCGTAGAGACACGCAACGGGGGATCT
>JBBRDW010000206.1:0-3415 GCA_038203525.1 Chitinophagales bacterium
ACCTGGAGGCAAATCATTAAATGTAACGGATGATTTTTTTACAGATACAGTGCTGCCATATTTTACGCCGTACCGTTTTAACTGCACGGTATAAGGTGCCTGGCTTTTAGAGCATTTGAATGTAACGGAATTTAAGCTATCACAAACAAGGGAGGTATCGGCACCGTTGCTTACAATTTTGGCTTTGGTTTTCTCGGTGAAAGTATTGGTAAGGCTGTATGCGCAGAAATCAGTATTATAATAAGTAAATAGCTCTATGTAATAATAACCCTGGGCAAGACCGGTTAAATTAATATTACCACTGGTGGCATAATAGTAGTTGCTGAAAATAGGGCCAGCAGCAGTATCCTTAAATACCTGTACATAGGTTGGGTCAAAACCTCCTGTTTTCTTTTGTGCTTCCTGGTTAAACAAAAGCGTCATAGTACCACTTTTGCCTGTATAATTAATTTTAAATTTGTCATCCGCATCTCGTAAACCGTCATAATAGAAGTTTACATGACCTGTTACTGTACCGTTAGATAGGATTGTTTTTGCCTCAGCAAAATAATTATTTGGTTCGCTATCATTTGTATAGGTATAAGTAGTGAGCGCATTACTCAATGTATAGGGTGCCCATTCTGTATTATAGTAGGTTCTTATTCTTATAAAGTAAGTACCCGCCTGCAAACCATCATACGAATAAGTAGCAGTAGCAGTAGTATAGCCTCCCGCAATGTAAGTAGTGCCATCATTATCGAACAGCTCGGCATATACGTTTTGCCCGTTTTGAGAAGTAATGGTAAAACTTAATAAGCCATCTGATGTAGTGGTAACCTTATACCAATCGTAGGTGTCCCTAAGGGCATTGTAGTAATAATTTATATGGCCTGTCGTGCTGCTGTTAAGTGGCAGTTTGTTTGCCTGTGCCCTGGTATCATTGGGTTCAGCATCATTTGCCTGTGTGGGTGGTACAAGGTTTACCTTTATTTTGTAGGGTGCAAATTCTGAGAGGTAATAATTAAATATCCTTAAATAATAAGTGCCTGCTGCCAAACCATCTTTCGAATATGTTGCGGTTCCCGTTGTATAGTTACCCGCAAGATAAGTATTGCCATCATGGTCGTAAAGCTGGAGATAAACATTTTGCCCGTTTAATGAAGTCATTGTAAAATCTATGCGTCCATCCTGTGTAGTGGTTACTTTATACCAGTCTGTAGTATCGTCGCCATCAAAATTAGCATAGCCAATATGGCCAACCGCAGAATCTCCAACATTAATGTTTAATGCCTGTGAAAATGTTCCATTTGGCTCCAGGTCATTTGCGACTGAGGCGGGTGTTAGTATATTAGAAATAGTATATGGTGCAAATTCAGTGAGATAATAATTAAAAATCCTTATATAGTAAGTACCCACTGCTAAACCATTTTTGCTGTAAGTTGCTGTACCTGTTGTATAATTACCGGCTAAATAAGTGGTACCATTTACATCGTATAACTGTGCATAAACATTTTGCCCGTTAGCAGAAGTAATTGTCCATGATAATTGTCCTTCGGCATTGGTGGTAACTTTATACCAATCGGTTGTATCATCTAAATTTTTGTAATAATAACCAATATGGCCGGTTTTGCTACCGTTCAGTGGCAGCACTTTTGCTTGAGCCACTGTTCCATTTGGCTCTGCATCGTTGGCCTGTGCCGGTACAGTAAGCGCATTAGAAATAGTATAGCTGCTGCTGTCTGTGCTGTAATAACAAACCACCCTTACAAAGTAAGTCCCTGTGGCTAAGCCATCCTTGCTAATAGTAAAAGTACCATTTGAATAATTTGATACAAACAGCAAAGTGCCGTTATTGTCATAGATTTGGGCATAGGTAGTTCTGCCTGATAGCGGTGACAATGTTACGCTTAATTTGCCATCGCCGGTTGTAGCTACACTCCACCAGTCTTCATCGCCGGAGAGTGCAATTTTTCCATTATCGCTCCCATTAAGCGCCAGCGTATTTGCTGTTGCAGCCGTATTATTTGGTTCGGTTTCGGTTGCTTTGGCGGTGTTCCATATTAAGGAACTAAAGAACAAAGCAGTAAGTAAAAATTTCTTTGTCATGGTTACAGTAGTTTAATGTGAAGAAAATTCTGTTAATTATTTTGAATGTCAAAACTACGATTAAGCAATGCAAAAGTCAATACCCAATTTTGGGTATATATTTTACCGATTTGCTATAATGCATGCCAGTAAAGGGTATTAGCGTATTTATTGTTCACACCGTCTGGTAAATAAATTTTATGAACCGGGCCACATAATTACTATCTAGCTTTTCTTGCGTCGCACTCTTCAAGTTACTGTTCGCTTTTCAGCATTGTGCAGTCAGCGTACGTTGTTTCATAAAGTTATTAAGTGCAAAATTTAGTAATCCGGGAATGGGTGGTAATTAGGAAATGATCTTGTGCTCCGTTACAAAAAGAATCAAAGAAGCTTCTCCTTTTGTTTCGGTTTTACGGTAGATATTTTTGCGGTGTGTTTCTACGGTTCTTTCGCTGATGAAAAGCTCATCTGCTATTTGTTTATTGCTGTAGTGTTTTATGATGCATTTGATTATTTCCAGCTCCCTAATTGTAAGATTCATCACTTTATTTTCGCTGCGGATGGTTTTATACAGTTCGTATTGCCGCAGTACATCTGCGGCAAAATATTTTTCGCCCGCTGCAATTTTTTCAATGGCCGTTAATAACTCCTTTTGCCCCGATGCTTTTGGTATATAGCCATCTACCCCTGCATGTTCAATCATTTTGGTAATAAGGCCGCCTTCTTCGCTCATAGAAAGGGCAAGTATTTTAAGCTGCGGCATTTCTTCTTTTAGCAATACTGAAAGTTCGTAGCCGTTCATGCCGTTTGGCATTTTAATATCGGTTAGCAGTACGTCAACTTTTTTTTGCCGAAGCAGTAATAACATTTCTTCGGCTGAGTTGGCTTCGGTAATGATTTCAAATTTTGAATGATCCTGCAGCAGCAGCTTTAACCCATCAATTACAATTTGATGATCATCGAGTATGGCTAGATGGATAATGGATGCTGGCATGTAATAATAAAGTTTTTGTGCCGTGCTGAATATTGTTACAACAGTAAAAGTGTGCGACGCAACAGCAGCTTCATAGTAGCAATATAGCCTGGTAAAAAAAATATCAACAAATTAACTGCATTCCGATTTTTAATTTTATGACTGCGCCAATGGAATGTAAAAAGCCATTGCAGTGCCATTACCCGGTTTGCTGTTGATATCGAGATTGCCGCTAAGATACTCAATTCTTGAACGGATATTTTTAAGACCTGTACTTTCTTCGTTAATTTCATTGGTATTGAAGCCAACGCCGTTGTCTTCAATGGTTACGTCCATTTCGTTGTTTTCAGCAATCATGCTAACATCAAGGTTGGTGGC
>JBBRDW010000207.1:0-3269 GCA_038203525.1 Chitinophagales bacterium
CTTGCCTATGCTTGCCGAAAAATTTGCAGATGTTACCAAAGAAGAAGTACTGCAAAGAGTTGCTGCTACTGAGTTTGACAGGTTCCTGAAATATTACGAAAATGCAGGCGATTTAAATATCCGTGAAGTAAGCCGCGATAGAAGAGAAAGGTTTGACCCCAGAGCGGATAACCGCGGTTCAGGTCAGGAAAGAGGTCGTGAAAGAACATATCGCGAAGCTCCACAACGTTCATTCAACAGTGATGGCGGCGGTGGAAATTATACAAGGCTTTTTATTAACATGGGTACAAAAGATGGTTTTTATAAAGCCAGTTTTTTACAGTTCGTTTTAGATATGAGCGATCTGCGCAAAGAAGTACTCGGCAAGATAGACATGAAAGAAATGAACAGTTGGGTTGAAGTAGAAAGTGGAGCCGCCAATCAAATGATCAAAGCATTGGATGGCAAAAATTTTAAAGGTAGAAGGATTAGGATGAATGATGCGAACAGCAGGTAATGTGCGGATGTGCAGATGAGTAAATGTGCTAATGATTTTTATGAGCCGGGCTTTTGAACATTGATGAGGCTTCCGTTGCGTCGCACTCTTGTACTGAAGCAAATAACGCAGCCATAGCTCACAATTGTTCCGAACGTACAAGTGAGTGACACAACAAGCGATGCCACGAAAAACAAAAGCAGGTAACAAAAATTAAAAAACCAAAACTGATTACTTAACAAATATGGAACAAACAATCACACAACACAAACCAATTGAGGAAGTATTAAAAAAACGTCCTCTAATCATTAGCGGCCCTTGCAGCGCAGAAACTGAAGAGCAGGTAATGCAGACAGCTATCCGTTTAGCCGCAACAAATAAAGTAGATGTAATGCGCGCAGGCATCTGGAAACCCCGTACCCGCCCCGGAAGTTTTGAGGGCATTGGTACCAAAGGTTTGCCTTGGCTGCAGCAGGCAAGAAAAGTTACTGGCATTCCGGTGGCTGTAGAAGTTGCTACATCTAAACAGGCAGAAGATGCATTGCATTTTGGTGTTGATGTGTTGTGGATTGGTGCCCGTACCACCGTAAACCCTTTCAGCGTGCAGGATGTAGCCGATGCATTGCGTGGCGTTGATGTTCCTGTATTGATAAAAAATCCGATTAACCCAGATATTGAATTGTGGATCGGCGCAGCAGAACGTGTTGCAAAAGCAGGTATTAAAACAATTGGCTTAATACACCGTGGCTTCAGTTCTTACGGCAATACTGAATACCGCAATGCGCCCATGTGGCACCTTGCAATTGAAATGAAACGCCGTTACCCCGAGATGATGATGATCAATGATCCATCACATATTTGTGGCCGCAGAGATATTTTGCAGGATGTTGCACAAACCGCAATGGACCTCGATTTCGACGGATTGATCATTGAAAGTCATATTGATCCCGACATGGCGTGGAGCGATGCAAAACAACAAATTACGCCTGAACGTTTGGGCGAAATGCTCGACAGCATCCGTTGGAGAAAAGAAGATATTGCTTCAGAAGAATATCATGCAAATCTTGAAAAACTTCGCCAGCAGATCAACCATCTTGATGATGAGTTGATGCAGATTATTAGTCAGCGTATGAAGGCCGCAGAAAAAATTGGACAGTACAAGAAAGACAATAACATCACCATTTTGCAAACCAACCGCTGGAACGAAATACTTGACAGGGCATTTAAAAGTGGCGAAAAACTTGGCTTAAGCAAAGAGTTCATCACCAAATATTTTGATGCGATGCACATGGAAAGCATCAACCATCAGAACAGGATTATGAATTCGTAGTGTGCGGATTAAAATACAAGTACAGGAAATTAGGAGCCGGGCATTTGAATAAGTATTAAACTTCCTTGCGTCGCACTCTTGTACTTTCTGATTATATATTGAACAATTACAAACACATTCCTCTTAATTATTAGGACTGTATTTTATTAATACTTTTCAGTTTTTTCTCAGCGCCTCAGCGCCTCAGCGGTTAAAAAAATGAAGAAAATAAAACTTGATTTTAGCACCAGTTCTACCGAATATTTTTTCGATGCATCTTTCGATTATTTAGAAAAACTTACATCAAAAGATAATACGGTTATTGTTTCTGATGAAAACGTATTTAGCAAGAACAAAAGAAGATTCAAAGGCTGGAAAATTATTACTTTAAAAGCTGGCGAACAGTTTAAAACCCAAGCCACCGTTGATTCTATCATTGAACAACTCATTGGTTTTGGTGCTGACAGAAAAACTTTTCTTGTTGGTATTGGCGGTGGGGTTGTTACAGATATTACCGGTTATGCAGCCAGCATTTATATGCGCGGAATAAAGTTTGGGTTTGTACCAACTTCAATTCTTGCGATGGTAGATGCATCTATCGGTGGTAAGAACGGAATTGATGTAGGGCTTTATAAAAACATGGTTGGTTTAATTCGTCAGCCAGCATTTTTATTGTACGATTATAGTTTATTAAAATCGTTGCCCAAAGAAGAGTGGGTAAATGGTTTTGCCGAAATAATAAAACATGCAAGCATTAAAGATGCAGCCATGTTTAAGCTGCTCGAAGAAAATAAATTGAGTAGTTTTCAAAAAGATAAAGTGCTGCTGAATAAATTGATTCAGCGCAATGCAATGCTCAAAAGCAGAGTAGTACAGCAAGACGAATTTGAACAGGGCGATAGAAAGCTGTTGAACTTTGGCCACACATTCGGTCACGCAATAGAAAATAGTTATCAACTACCGCACGGCCACGCAGTATCTATTGGAATGGTGGTGGCTTCCGTTATTTCTGAAGCATATAAAAAGTTTAAAGACACCGGACGATTAACCGCTCTAATTAAGCAATACGGATTACCTGTTTATCAGTCATTCGATGCCGTTAAGGTACTTGCTGTAATGCAATCTGATAAGAAGAAAGTGAAAGATATTATTCATTATGTTTTACTGGAGAAGATAGGTAAAGGCGTTGTGCATTCGTTGAACGTAAGTGAAGTAGAAAAGGTAGTGAAGCAGTTAGCGAAAGCTGATTCATAGTCCAACCGTACAAGAGTGCGACGCAAGAAAAGCTAAATAGTATTGCTGAATTCTGGCTCAAAAAAATTATCAGAAATTATTTATGCACGTAACAATACAACCATCGTCATTAACAGGAACTATAACGGCGGCTGCTTCTAAAAGCTCGATGCAGCGTGCATGTGCAGCGGCATTGGTAAGAAAGGGTGACAGTATTATCCGCAATCCTGGTATTTCAAATGATGATATTGC
>JBBRDW010000208.1:0-2913 GCA_038203525.1 Chitinophagales bacterium
CTTACCAAAGCATTTAAACATATTTGCTGGGATGGCTGCATGTTTCCAAATGAAGTAATGACACAGCAAAAAACATGGAACGATATTCTTGCCGCAATGGTAAAAGTACGTGATGCACATGGCTGGTATGAGGCGGAATAACATAGATAAATTTTGCGTGAGGGATAGAAGCGGAAAGCCCGCAGCCACGAGGAACGAGTAGCGAGGACTTGCAGCGGATAGCCCGACCCCGCCCCGGGGGCACGCCCAAATAATTTGAATCATTATATTTTGCGCCGCATAATAATGTTCAATATATTTTTTGTACCGGGCTGCATTACTACTATGGGATTTGGTTGCGTCGCACTCTTGTACTGAGGTATCATTATTCAACACATTTCTATCAACCTTTTTAGTGCAAAAACCTATGCGGCGAACAGAAAAAAATTACCGCATATTTATTTTAAAAGAATACTAAACATATTTAAAAAATGGCAAATAAGAAAGAACTAAGAATCGGTTTAATCGGCTGTGGATTTATGGGCCGAACACATACAAATGGCTATAAAAGAGTAGGCGATTTTTTTCCTGAACTGGCCTATACACCGGTATTAAAAACTGTTTGCAGCCGCAGTGAAAACAAAGTGAAGGCCTTCGCAGATCAATGGGGATATGAAACCATTGAAACGGATTGGAAGGCGGTAGTTGCACGGGCAGATATTGATGCAATAGATATTTGCACACCTAATGATATGCATGCAGCAATTGCTATTGCAGCCGCTGCCGCGGGTAAAATGATCTTGTGCGAAAAACCACTTGCACGCAACAATACAGAATCGCAGTTGATGGTGGATGCTGTTGAAAATGCTGGTGTAAAAAATACGGTTTGGTATAACTACCGCCGCCTGCCTGCGGTAACACTTGCAAAGCAGATTATTGATTCGGGCAAGCTGGGAAAAATATATCACTACCGCGCTAATTTTCTACAAGATTGGACGATCAATGCCGATCTTCCACAAGGAGGAGAAGGGCTATGGCGTATGGACGCAGATGTAGCAGGGTCGGGCGTTACAGGCGATTTACTGGCACATTGCATTGATACTGCCATGTGGTTGAATGGTGGCATTAAAGATGTATCTGCCATGACGGAAACTTTCGTTAAAGAACGTGTTCATCAGCTTACGGGTAAACTGCAAAAAGTAAGTATTGATGATGCCTGTATTTTTCATTGTCATTTTGAAAATGGATCATTGGGTTTATTCGAATCAACCCGTTATGCAAGAGGGCATAAAGCCTTGTACACTTTTGAAATAAATGGTGCCAATGCCTCCATCCGCTGGGATCTGCACGACCTTAACCGCCTTGAGTTTTTTGATAATGCAGATGATTCAAAACTCCGTGGCTGGCGTTCCATTCATGTTACGGATGGCGACCAGCCTTATATGAATAAATGGTGGGTGCCAGGCTTGGGCATTGGTTACGAACATTCTTTTGTTCACCAGGTAGCAGACTTTCTTAAAAGCCTTGAAACAGGGGAGCCATGCAGGCCTACTTTCAAAGATGCTATGGAAACACAGAAAGTTTGTGAGGCAGTTATTAATTCTGCCAATTCAAAAAGTTGGAAAGAAACCGGTGTTACTTATAGTTTGCAATAAATTTTAATTATCAAATAGTTTAAAAAAACAACCAACATAAAAATTATATTATGCTAAAGAAAATGAATTTAAAATCTATGTCAGCAGGTTTGTTGATCCTGGTAATAATGCTTACAAACTGCAATAGCCCCGTTGCAAAAGAAACTGCATCAGACACAACAGACGGCCTTGCTGCAAATGATGGTTTTGTACAGATTTTCGATGGAAAAACATTTACCAACTGGGATGGTGATACCAGTTACTGGCATATAGAAAATGGTGTATTAACCGGATTAGAAACTCCCGACAGGCCGCTTACCACAAACTCGTTTATGATCTACAGAGGTGGCGAGCCAACAGATTTTGAATTCAAAGCCGAGTACCGCATTAGCCCCGAAGGCAATAGTGGCGTTCAATACCGAAGCGAGGAATTGCCAGACATCAAGTATGCGCTAAAAGGATACCAGGCCGATATAGACGGAGCCGATGTATATACCGGGCAAAATTATGAAGAACGTGGCCGAGGGTTTTTGGCAATGCGTGGGCAAATTGCAACCATACCAACCAATGAAAAACCCATCATAACAGGTTCCGTTGGCAATAGTGATTCTCTAAAAACACATATCAAAAGCAATGACTGGAATGAAATATACCTGGTGGTAAAAGGCAATCACATGCAGCATTATATCAATGGCATATTAATGAGTGAAACTACAGATAATGATACGGTAAACCAAAAGTTCAAAGGCCTTATAGGATTACAAATGCACGTAATGCCATCCATGAAAGTTGAATATAAAAATATACGGTTGAAACAGGAATGATGATAAGTTAATGAACGGAGAAAGTTGTTTAAATATGGTTCGTTTTGTTTATTCAATGTAAAAAAGAGTAGCATTTTTTTGAGCCCAGCAGCGGGAATACTATAAAGCTTTAGTTGCGTCGCACTCTTGTACATTTAGATTATGTATTGAGCGGGAACAGCCAATACATATTTGAAATAAACTGTAATTTTTGTTTGTTGAATTCGGTTGAAGACTGGTGTTTATCTTTATTTTAAAGTGCTCTGCGAACATTGAAGTAAAGGTTGCAAGGGTTAGTGTATTCACGAATCTTTGGTAAGTTATGTCCAGTACTTGGAAACACCTACCGGGGCATCTGTATTGAATTTAAAGATGAATACCTGTTTGAGTATTATGATTGATTGCAGGGTTAAACAGGTTGCCCCCCTGGGGCAAAATTGATTTTTGTTTTATTTTCTACAAAGAGGTTACGCCGCTGGCGTAATTAATTGCCATTG
>JBBRDW010000209.1:0-2792 GCA_038203525.1 Chitinophagales bacterium
TCAATTCTTCCATCCACCATAATAGATACACGGTTACAATATTCAGCCTCGTCCATATAATGCGTTGTTACAAAAACGGTTGTACCCTGTTGTGCAGCCTGATAAATCATTTCCCAAAACTCTCTTCGTGTTACAGGATCAACGCCTCCTGTTGGTTCATCTAAAAAAACAATAGTAGGCTCATGAAAAATAGCAACAGAAAAAGCAAGCTTTTGCTTCCACCCCAATGGTAATGATTTCACTAATTTATTTTGCTCTGCTTCCATGTGCAGATTGTTTAAAACCTGTTGGGTTTTGTCCTTGATTCGTTTTTCTGTTAAGCCATAGATGCCACCATAAAACCGCATGTTTTCTTTTACAGTAAGGTCTTCATACAAAGAAAATTTCTGGCTCATGTAACCAATATTTTTCTTAATCTTTTCAGATTCTTTATACACATCAAAGCCAGCCACAGAAGCCTGTCCGGAGGTTGGCATACTTAAACCACACAACATACGCATAGCAGTTGTTTTGCCTGCACCATTGGCGCCGAGGAAACCAAATATTTCCCCTTTGCTTACTTCGAAGGTGATTGCATTTACAGCTACGAAGTCTCCAAATTTTTTGGTGAGCGACTTTGACGTTATAACTTTTTCATCAGTCATGTTATACTATTGATTGCGCATTAATTCTATAAAGCAGTCTTCAATATTTGCAGTTGCCGGTTTTATTTCTGCACCGGCAATACCATGCGCTGAAATATAATTTGCTACCTGTTCTTTCGAACTGTTATTCTTTAAAACCGCATGATGATATTCGCCGAAGGGATACCCATTTTCTACTTCCGGGCATTGCCTTAAAACCTGCAGTAAAGGATACATATTATCCGTCTTTACTGCGATTAACTGTTTTGCAAATTGCCTGGTAATATTCTGCGGTGTATCGATGGATAATATTGATCCGTTTTGCAATAATGCTACACGGTCGCACAAGCTTGCTTCATCCATGTACGGTGTAGAAACAAGTATGGTTATGCCCTGTGTTTTCAATTGTTTCAGCATTTCCCAAAACTCTTTTCTTGATACAGCGTCTACGCCGGTTGTGGGCTCATCAAGAAATAAAACGGTTGGGCGGTGAATGAGCGCACAACACAGCGCCAGCTTCTGTTTCATACCACCGGATAATTTGCCTGCCCTTCTTTTTTTGAATGGTTCTATCTGTACATAAATGTCTTTGATAAGGTCATAATTTTCTTTGATGCTCGTATTAAAAATGGTTGCAAAAAATTCTAAATTTTCTTCAACCGAAAGATCCTGGTATAAAGAAAATTTACCGGGCATATAACCTACCTGTTTGCGAATTTCTTTGTAATCCTTTACAGTGTCGAAATCTTCAACAGTTGCAGAACCACTGTCGGCAATTAACAATGTTGTGAGTATCCTGAACAGTGAAGTTTTACCTGCTCCATCAGGGCCAATTACACCAAACAATTCTCCTTTATTTACTTCAAAGGAAATATTATTCAATGCCTTTACAACGCTTTTCTTTTCGGCGGCATAAGTTTTAAAAACTTCTTTAACTATTACTGAAGCCATTATGTTTAATGCTTTTAAATAAGAATTATTTTGAGCCAAACTGCTGATCTACTATTAAGCATCCGTTGCGTCGCACTCTTGTACGGCTGGGAATATGATTGAGCTTTTCTCACCACATAGAAACATACGCACATAGTTTCACATAGTTTATGCTATGTGTTTCTATGTTTCTACTGTGCCTATGTGGTTAAATCTTCACCTCGTCTCATTGACGCACAATGTTATACTGTAAAAGAGTGCGACGCAAGGAACGATCACCAAAGATTTTTTAGCTGGGTTCAAAAAATTATTTACTACTTAAAACCACTTCTCCATACATACCAATCTTTAAATATCCATCATTCTTTACATCAATTTTTATTGCATACACAAGATTGGCACGTTCATCTTTTGTCTGAATTGTTTTTGGCGTGAACTCTGCCTTATCTGCAATCCATGAAATGTTACCGGTGTATGTTTTGTAATCTTTTGCGCCATTGTCAACCATCACTTTTACCTGCTGGTTTAATTTAATTTGCGAAAGCTGATCGCCGGTTATGTAAGCCCTTAATTTAAGGGTGGAGAGATCTGCAATTTTATACAGCGCTTTGCCTGCAGCAGTTATTTCGCCGGCCTGCGCATACTTCGTAAGCACAGTGCCAGCAAGGGGATTGATAACATTGGAGCGCTGCAACTGATCCTGTATTTGTGCCACACGTTTTTGCAACGAAGGTTGCTCGCTAAGGATGCTTCGGTTTTGCGTGGAAGTATTGTTGAGCTGCACTTTTATCTGCTGTGTGGTGACATCAATTTGCTTTTGCAATACATCAATTTGCGTGTTGATATCATCTAATTGTTTTGGTGTAGCGGCATCGGCCTTAATAAGATTTTCTGTTCTTGTTTTTTCACGCTGCCAGCTTGTAAGCTGTGCCTGCTGCACAGTGATTTGTTGCTGCAATAATTTAACCTGTGGGGCAACATCAGATGTTTTTTCTTTTAACGAATTAATGCTTGCTTCAACCTGTTCTTTCTGTAATTCAAGATTGGAAGCATCAATTACCGCAGCAATACTTCCTTTGGATAAGGTATCGCCTTCATGCACGTTAAGCTGAAGAATACGGCCATTTAACTCAGAAGAAATAATTACTTCATCTGCTTCAAAAGTTCCGGAACCATCGGCCGTACTTTTATTGCTGTTGCACGAAGCCATTAAATTAAGGGCAGCAAATAAATATAAAA
>JBBRDW010000210.1:0-2753 GCA_038203525.1 Chitinophagales bacterium
AGCGGTGGTTGCCGAGATGAAAGCGCAGGGAATTATTGCCGGCAATTTTTACTGGTTCGATAATAACTGGCATTACATACGCAAGTGGGATCATCTAAAAAATGCAACAACGCTCAATAACCTGAACCCATTGCAGCGTGAGGCTTTGCTTAAACTGCCAACAACAGATTTTAGTGTAAGTGATGCCATTATGAGCCGCTGTGTTTCTACAGCTATCAGCCTTGGCTGGGCAGAAGAACAGATAAAAGATAAGGGCGAAAAAATGGTAGCGGTAATACAAAAGGTATTAAGTGAACATGCAGTGAATGTATAAACAAAAAGGCCGCAAATTTTGCGGCCTTTTTGTTTGTTATAAATCTGTCGTTAGCGGGGTTCTATCTTAGTTGAAATGGTATCGATGATATCATCCTTTTTATTCAAAGTCGTAATTTCTACGGCTCCATATTTTGCTTTTGAACCGTATTTATCCGTTGCAGTTTTATCTTTTAAAACATTTACTGACATTATTTTAACAGGGTCCAGCGTGTTCACCTCGGCTGGCTTTACGATCTTTCCATCCAGAACATAAAGCAGGGAATCGTTCATTGGCCTGGATGCTGGATTTTTTGTAGTTATTTCTATTACACCATTTTTGCCTTTATCGCCATATTCTTTTATTGCATTTTCACCTTTAATTACATTCACGCTTTGTATGCCATTTGGGTTAATCTTATCTGCTTCGCCCTTGCTGATAATTTTTCCATCAACAATATACAAAACCCCATCTGGCAAAGGGCTTGCGATTGATTTTCCATTTACTCCGGGCATGGTAGTATCTGCAGAAAATAAAGCAGTTTCTCTCTTTACATCAAGCTCTTTTATTTCATCTGCGGCATGGTTTGCATACAATGCAATACCTTCTAAAATTTTTCTGGCTATGCTTTCTACCTGTGCAGCATCGGTAAGCAATGCAACATCATTACTGTTATCAAGAAAACCACATTCAACCAATATTGAGGGTAAGGTATTTGCTTTTAAAACCCAAATGCCCACCTGACTTTGCATTAGCGGAGTATTTACTTTAAAATCAGTTCCCAGCTTTTGCAATACAGCGGAGCCGAGGGTCTTGCTTTCATCGTAACGTGCATTCTCCGGAGAAATAAAAATCTCCATACCCGATTTAATTTCTTTTGCATTTAACCCATTTACATTCACGTGCATAGAAACAAACGCATTGGCATTTTGCTTGTTCGCAAAATCAACTTTCTCTGGCGGCGACATAAATACATCGTTATCCCTTGTAAGTAATACATCAATCCCGTATTCGCCCGATAATTCTTTTATCTTTTTTGATACTGCCAGACTGATGTCTTTTTCTTTAATTCCATTTATTCCAACTGCGCCATTATCTTTTCCACCATGGCCTGCATCAACAACCAATTTAAAAGGCGCATTTACTTTTGTAAAAGCGGCTTCCGTGCTGTTTTCCTTTAGCCTGAATGCAAACAGGCAAATAACACCAACCAATAATGGCAATGCCATTAAACGGCGTACATAACTGAGGCTTGTTTTTTTTGAACTGGTAAGCATAAGTAACCTTCGTTTTATAGGTGAGTAGAAAAATGACTGGGCAGGTGCATACATAAATTTTCCAAATTGTGCATGCAGGAGCATGGCTGCGAAGGCGCTTGCGTCTTTGTCTTCCACAGCTTTTTCGTCAGCAATAAATTCATGAATCAGGTAAAGTTCTTTTTGTATAAGCCAGTAAAATGGATTCATCCAGAAAATGGCGAGAACGATCTGCATAAACAATTTATCCCAGGTGTGTTTTTGCTTAATATGGGCCAACTCGTGCCGTAATATTTGCTGACCTATTTTTTCTTCCAGCGAAATGTCGCTGCGCCAGAAAATATTACGCAGAAAGGAGAATGGAGCCTGTTCTATATCTGTCTTTATAAAATCAAACTCATCTGTTTTGCTTACAGGGTAACTTCTTTTTATCTGGTAAATCTTAATAATCCTGTAAGCAAGCAGCACAAGAAAAAATATAGTAATAATAAACGGAACAACAGAAAGCATATCCTGCCAGTTAAGCTGAAAGCCTTTACTGGCGGCTATTCCATCTTCTTCAGCTGTACCATACATTACATTTAAAATGGTGATGGCTTGTGTATTGTTACTCCTGAAACTAAACCACTGGAGATTAAACAACGGAACGGAAAAACTTAATGCTACCGCCATCAGCAAATAAAAACGGTTGTAGTAATGAAAGCGTTTGTTGCGCAATGCAACCCAATAATAGGCCAGTAATAAACCAGAGCAGATCAATACTTTTAAAAGGTAAATGGCAATTATCTGTAGCATGTTTATTTCTTTTTAAGTTGTTGTAATAGTAATTCAAGCTCCTCTACGCTTAATTTATTTTCTTCTACCAAAAACGAAACGGCCTTTGTAAAGGAGCCTCCAAAATATCCTTTCACCAAACCGTTCAATGAATTTTTTGAATAGGCGTCTTTACTTACAAGCGGTTCGTACTGGTGCATGCGACCATAAGTTTCTGTTTCTACAAATTTTTTATCAATCAGAATTTTCAACAGGGTAGCTACCGTATTGGAGTGTGGTTTGGGGTTGGGCATTCCTTCTACTATATCCTTTAAAAATCCCTTTTCTATTTTCCACAGCACCTGCATTACCTGTTCTTCAGCTTTAGTTAACGTTTTTATTGCTTCTTTCATGTTACCGCTTTTTGTTTTATGAATACAGTTTTTTGAGCC
>JBBRDW010000211.1:0-2598 GCA_038203525.1 Chitinophagales bacterium
GAAGGTTTTATGTGATGCATCGAGTGTAAGGGCAGGATCGAAACCACCACGCGATGCAAGTAGTTGAGCCGCCGCTTTTTCTACCAGTATGTTCGCTTGTTTTGCAACGGGGTGATATGTTTTTACCTGCTGCATAAATGCTTCTACAGAAAAAAGCTGCGCATTATTTTGCTGAGCAAATGAATGCTTGCACAGTAAAATAAAAAAGATGATCAAATACTTTTTCATGATAATTTTTTTGAGCCCAACTGTAGATTTGCTATGAGGCATCGTTGCGTCGCACTCTTGTACCCAGGAATCAAGTTTCAGCTATCAGGCATCAGCAAAATAAATGCTGGAATTGACTATCAAACCTGACTGCTGAATGCTGATACCAATTCTTTAGTACAAGAGTGCGACGCAACGAAAGCTACATTCATATTCAATTGCCGGGCCCATAATTGTATTTATTTTTTTGCTTCGTCTGCGCCTGTTGGAGCCTTGTAATATTCCGGTGGAAAACCGTTTATGTTTCGCCACAGTTCGTAACCAATAGCTACATCTTTAAGCAAAGCAATACCATTTGCACCGCCACCCATACGCAACTGTTTTGGCCAGGGTTTATCGTTTGGATCTTCGCTAACCAACACCCTGAATTTACCGTCTTTATTGGTCTTGTTTTCTACCGCCGAAACCACACCGCTAAAGCTTCCGTAAGATGCTGCCGGCCAGCCGCTAAAAACGATTGCAGGGAAACCATCGAACACAAAACGCACTTGTTGGCCTGTAGAAATAAGTGGCTGATCCATGGGCTCCACAAACATTTCAACGGCATATTGAAAATGATCGGGAACAATTTCAATGATCATATCGCCCTCTTTTAAAACCTCGCCAATACCTGCTTTTTTTGCAGCAACAATTTGTCCGCTTTGTGGCGCCAGCACATAATACAACTGGTTGCGTGCATCGTAACTGGCATACATATTCTGCAGCTTTGAAATATCTGCGTCCGTTGATGCGGCATTTGAAAGTGAAGAAAATTTATCCCCTTCAGCTTTGGAAATTTTATCAGTATAATCCTGCATCGTGCCGTTCTTTTCAATACGCAGACTAATAAGTTCCTGCTTTGATTGCAGGAATTTATTTTCAGCACCAATACGTTTGGCTTGAGCATTTTGGTAAGACACTTTTCGTCGCTCAAAATCTACCAGCGAAATAACGCCACTATCAAGCATTTGTTTGGCTGCATCTATCTGCCGCTGTGTTACTGCCAGTTCATTTGTAACGGCATTAAGATCGGTACTATCGCTTTGCACTTTCAAATTCTGCTGCTGAAGTTTAATATCGATCTGGTTTAATTTAAGTGCAAGGCCCTGCGTTAAAGCACCCATCTGCGTTTCGGCTGTTCCTGCTTTATTTTTGTAGCCTTCTGCAGAAATGCCTTTAGCATCAATTTGCTGCTGAGTTCTGTAGAGCAACGCTGTGTCTAAGTAGTCTACTTTAACTTCGCCCAGTTGTAAAATGGTATCGCCTTCTTTTACATTGTCGCCTTCTTTTACATACCATTTTACTACCCGGCCGGCAATGATATTATTTACCTGCTGTGGCCTTTGCTCCGGGCGCAATGTAGTAATATCGCCTTTTGCTTTTATATTTTGTGTCCATGGCAGAAAAAGAATAACTACCAGTGCAAAGAGTATTCCCACCATCCATTTTTTAACGGTATTTTTTTTATCAATCCGGTAAACAGAATTAAATGACTTATAGGTAGTATTAGCCTGCAAATCTGTTATATCTCTGTGTAAAAAATTATCCATTTCTTAGTTAATTTTTGATTGAATTTCATTCCAGGCCCCATCGGCTTTTGCGGTACCGTTTTGCAGCCATAGAACTTTATCGAAGGCCTGAGCCACCAGAGGATTCGCAGTAACAACTATTATAGTTGATGTGGTATCGTTTTTTAAATATTCCAGTATATTTTCTGCGTATTTATCATCAAGATCATGAAGCGGTTCTTCAAGTAATAAAAGGCGGTGTTTACCAAGAATTGCCCTCATTAATAAAATGGTTTGCACTACTTTTTTTGATAACCGTTTACCTGCGGGATCAAGCAAGGTATCGTAGCCTTCTTTCTGCGATTGTACAAAATCTATTAATCCTGTTACATTAGCCAGTGCGGATACTTCCCTGATACTAACTGCTGCATTACCCATAGTCAAATTATCCAGCAGGCTTGCTTTAAAAATATCCTGTGCACTTAGTAAAATACCTGTTTGCAAACGAAGCGAGTGCAGATTATAATTGCCAACCGGAACTTCATCAATCAGAACATTGCCTTCAAAGCCTTTAAAAGCACCGGTAAGTAACCTAAGTAATGTTGATTTTCCAGAACCCGATTTACCCATAACTGCTATGTGGTGTCCTGGTTGTAGTGTAAAAGACAATTGATTTAATACCTTGTTACCATCCGGGTATTGAAAACTAACCTGATCAAAACGAATAGCAACGCCTTCGGGCTTTGCAATCAGATCAATAGTTCCTTCATTCTCCGTTTCAGTTTCAGTTATATTGCCCAATTTTTCAAGAGCCGTTAAAACATCATACACTTTATCCAGACTG